>CAXUBD010000240.1:0-4298 GCA_964249225.1 uncultured Verrucomicrobiota bacterium
TCGGCATTGTAATGAAATTGCTTTTGAGCATAGACGCGATGCGGCCTAATATGAGGATAGGCTGCAGCCGTCAAACCATCACAAATTCACAATCGCCGGATCGCCGTAAAGCGTGAAGGAACCGGCGCGCGTGATTTTTCAAAAGCGCAGTTGAATCCGGCTTGTCCAAACTTCCTTGATTCTCCGCGCGTCGCCGCTAGCAAGCGAACCGAGTTTGCGGCGCAAAAGAATTTGTTCCAGACAATCCAAACGGGAAAGTCTCAAAGTGGATGGCACACGCAAACCTTCCAATTGCCAGTCCGCCAAAATTATGTCGGTCGGCGAACGTGGTGAAGCAGAAGTGACAGCGGCGACAACAACGTCTGACGAGTCGAGCCAAAGGACGAGAACGGGACGGATTTTGGACGCGCTGCCGTCGGTGAACGGAATTTCCGCCAGCCAGATTTCACCGGGCGACGACATCATCGTAAAGCCCTTCGTCCGCCGGAGCGTAGCTGTTCAGAAATGCGCGATGATCGCGAGCCGCCGCCGCACGCCGTTGAACCCACTCGGCAAGTTCCGCGAAGTTTTCCGCCGGAAGCTGTTCGATCATTTGTTCGATTTCCTGAACCTTGCTCATGTTGCAAAATTTACGCCGCTTCCTTTGTTGCGGCAAGTTTGAAAAAATATGCCGTTACAAACTCACAATCGCCGGGTCGCCGTAAAGCGTGAAGGAACCGGCGCGCGTGATTTTCAAATCCATGATCTGGCCGCGATGCCGTTCCGCGCCGTCGAACAAAACAATCTTGTTGCAGCGCGTGCGGCCGGACATTCGCGCCGCATTTTTTTTGCTCGGCCCTTCCACCAGAATTTGCGTCTGCCGCCCGATGAAATTTTTATATTTGCGCGCGCCGATTTCGTTGACCGTTTCGAGCAGGCGATGATTTCGTTCCTCGCGGATTTCCTGCGGCACTTGATCCGGCATTTCGGCGGCGGGCGTGTCGCGGCGTTGCGAATATTTGAAGATGAAGGCGTTATCGAATTCCACTTCGCGCGCGAGCGAAAGCGTTGCTTCAAAATCATTTTCCGTCTCGCCGGGAAAGCCGACGATGATGTCGGTGGTGATGCCGATGTGCGGTTTCGCGGCGCGCAGTTTTTTGATGATGCCGAGAAATTTTTCGCGCGTGTAGCCGCGGTGCATCAATTTCAAAACGCGGTCGCTGCCGCTTTGGACGGGGATGTGCGCGCTCTCGCAAAGTTTCGGCAACTGCGCGTAGGCGTCAATCAAATCGTCGCCGTAACCTTTCGGGTGCGGCGAGGTGAAACGGATGCGTTCGAGTCCGTCAATCTCGTGAACGGCTTCGAGGAGTTGGACAAACGGAGATTTATATTGGAGTTCAAGCTTTAGCTTGTCGGGCGTTGGCGAATTCTCGGACAAGCTAAAGCTTGAACTCCAACCGCGCTTGCCAAAGCTCGTGACGATCTGGCCGAGCAAGGTGATTTCTTTGACGCCGCGCGAAACGAGTTCGCGGCATTCGGCGACGATGTCAGGAATCGTGCGGCTGCGTTCCTCGCCGCGCGTGTAGGGCACGATGCAAAAGGTGCAGTATTGATTGCAGCCTTGCATGATGCTGACGAAGGCGCTTGGGGAAATTGACAGGCTGGAAGCCTGTCCTACGAGCAGATGCTCACGGATTGTCGCCTCGCTGTTTTTTTCCTCGGCGATGTCCACGATTTTTTCGCGCGCGCCGGAAATGATTTCGTCCAGATAATCCGCCGCGCGATGAAATTTTTGCGTTCCCAAAACCAAATCCACGTCCGGCAGTTTATCAATCAATTCCTGCCCGCGGCTTTGCGCCATGCAGCCCATGAAACCGAGCACGACGTTGGGGCGATTTTTTCGGACATCCGCCGCGAGATTTTGCATTTTGCCAATCGCCTTTTGCTCGGCGAAATCGCGCACGCTGCACGTGTTCAGCAAAATCACATCCGCAGTTTTTTCCGTCGGCGCAAGTTCATAACCTTTGGCGACGAGTTGCGCGGCGACGGCTTCGCTGTCGCGCTCGTTCATCTGGC
Source organism: uncultured Verrucomicrobiota bacterium (assembly GCA_964249225.1). Classification (GTDB taxonomy): domain Bacteria; phylum Verrucomicrobiota; class Verrucomicrobiia; order Limisphaerales; family UBA11358; genus UBA11358. The sequence goes on from CAXUBD010000240.1 coordinate 2,056, forward strand.
AACCGTAAGTTTTTATGAAAACGCTGGGCATGGTTTTTCAGGACACACACGATATGTTGGCCGGGCGGAGTTGCAAAGCCGAATCATTTTATGACAAGCAACTCGCTTGCAGTGGCGGGCGAACCTTGTATCTTCGAAGGCGTTTGCGGCGAGAACTGGCCAACGCGACGGAGCGACGCCAGGTCAGCTATGGAACCTGAACCGTTGAAAATTTTATTCATTGGCAGTGACGGGCGTTTTGCGCACGTCGTGATTGAAATGCTGACGGCCGCCGACCCGGCGACGGAAGTCGCGGTCATGCCGACGGTGGATGCCGGTTGCGCTCTGGCGGCAACGCAGGATTTTGACGCGGTTCTTTTTGATCTGCCCGGCGCGAATTCCAGCGGCCTGTTTCAAGTCACGTCGCTCACCACAAAGTTGGCGCATCGGCCGGTCGTCGTGTTCGGCCCGGCGAATGATGAAACCTTTTCCGCCGAGGTCGTCAGCAACGACGCGCAGGATTATCTCGCGCGCGAACAGCTCAATCCGCCGTTGCTGCGGCACACCATCCAGTCGGCCATCGCGCGCCATCAGGAACGGCTGGCGTTGATCGAGGAAAAAAATAATTACTACGGCATTTTCGATCATCTCGTCGAAGGCATCTTTCGCACCACGATCGAGGGACATTATCTGCTTGCGAACATCGCCCTTGCGCGCATCTACGGCTATTACTCGCCGGTGGAACTGATGGCCAGCATCAAGGACATCGCCAACCGGCTTTACGTCGAGACGGGGCGGCGCGAGACGTTTGTCCGCATCATGCAGGAACACGACACGTTGACGGGATTCGAGTCGAAAATTTATCGCAAGGACGGCTCCGTCATCTGGATCGCGGAAAATTGCCGCGCCGTGCGCGACGCGCAGGGGAAATTGCTTTACTACGAAGGCACCGTTCAGGATATCACCGAGCGCAAGCGCGCCGAGGAACAAATCCGCCGCGCGACCGCCGAACTTTCCCGCAGCCGCGAGGAGTTGCGCGCCAAGAACCAGCTCATGGAGGAAAATTTGCGGACGGCGCGCGAAATCCAGCTCATCATGCTGCCGCAGCAATACCCGGTTTTCCCACACGACGCGCCGCCGGAACAAAGCGCGTTCCAGTTCGTCCACCGTTATCACGCGGCGGAATCCGTCAGCGGCGATTTTTTCAACGTCTCCGCGCTGTCGGACAGCGAGGTCGGCGTGTTCATCTGCGACGTGACCGGCCACGGCGTCCGCGCCGCGCTCGTCACGGCGATGATTCGCGCGTTGTCCGAGGAATTGAAACCGATCGCGCGCGACCCGGGAAATTTTTTGCGCAAATTGAATTTTGATTTGTGCAACATTTTAAAAAGCACCGGCTCGCCGATGTTGACCACTGCGTTTTACCTGGTGGCCGACTGGCGCACCGGCGTGCTGCGCTATGCCAACGCCGGTCATCCCAAGCCGCTGATCCTGCGCCGTTCGCTTGACAAAATCGAGCCGCTCGTCAACGCCTCCGGCCATAGCCAGCCCGCGCTCGGACTGTTTGAAGACCCGCCTTACGAAACCAGCGAGACGACCATCGCCCCCGGCGATTTTCTGATGCTGTTCACCGACGGTCTTTACGAAGTGCAGGGGCAAAACGAAGAACTCTACTCGCAGCAACGGCTCGTGCTGGACGTGAAAAATCTTTTCAAGCATCCCGCCGGAATTTTGTTCGATGAACTGCTCGCCGCCATCCGCGCCTTCGCCGTCAGCCATGAATTCGACGATGACGTCTGCCTCGTCGGCATGGATTTTCTCGGCAAACCGGCGCTGAAAAAATCTTAGCGCGTCAATTCTCCACGAACTTGATCACGCGCGATTTCTCGGAACGCTTGCGCTGGTTCTCGTCGAGAATTTTTTTACGCAACCGCAGATTTTTCGGCGTCGCCTCGACGTATTCATCCACATCAATGTATTCGAGCGCGCGTTCCAAACTTAATTTCAACGGCGAATTCAACTGAATGCCCTTGCCGTCGCCTTGCGAACGCATGTTCGTCAGGCGTTTTTCCTTCACGGGATTGACCGGAATGTCATTCTCGCGCGCGTTCTCGCCGACGATCATGCCGACATAAACGTTGTCGCCCGGTTCGATCATCAAACGTCCGCGTTCCTGCACCATGTTCAACGCGTAACTTGTCGCCTCGCCGGAATCCATCGAAACAAGCGAACCGTTTTTGCGCGCGGCGATCTCACCGCAATCG
>CAXUBD010000241.1:0-1710 GCA_964249225.1 uncultured Verrucomicrobiota bacterium
CTGAATTTCGGCCAGGCAGGCAGCCCGACGGATTGTGTTGCGACCGTCACCACCGTCATAGATCAGACTCATTTCACGACCATCGTCGGGACGACCAACAATCAGACGCAGAACAGCCTCGCGATTTATCCGCTCGTGACCAATGCGATTCCGCTCATCCGCAACGGAACCGTGACCGTGCAGGAAAACACGTGGAACCTCGGTTACACGGACACCGGCGGCGGCGCGAACCTGTCGCAATCGCCGCTGCGTTCGCCGACGGTTTTCAATTTCTTTTTCCCGAACTACGAATTTCCCGGCGCGCTCGCGTCCGCCGGACTGACCACGCCGGAATTTCAACTGACCTCCGACACGAGCGTGGCGTTGCAGATGAATTTTCTCGAAGGCGGCATTTTAAACAATGGAAATAACACGAACGGCTTGAGCAGTTTCACCGGCGGCGACGGCGACATCGTCCTCGACATCGGCCCGTGGATGACGACGAATTACACCGCCGCCGCCGGCGTTCCAAATCTGGTGGACCAGCTTAACACGGCGCTGCTGGCGGGACAATTATCCGCCGCTGCGAAAACCAACATCGTGAAATTTGTCACCAACACGGTGAATTTTCCCTACACGGCGGCGGCGCCGACGCAGGGACAAATGCGTGACCGCGTTCGCGCCGTCGTTCATCTGCTTATCACGTCGCCGGATTTCACGATTCAAAAATAATTTTATGAACGAGAAAAATATTTCCGTCATCACGCGCCGCGATTTCATCCGCCGCGCCGCCTGCGCCGCCGTCGGCACCGCCGCGATGACTTCCGCGATCCGCGATCTGCGTTTCATGAACGCCGCCGTCGCGCAGTCGAACATCAGCGACTATAAAGCGTTGGTCTGCATTTTTCTCGCGGGCGGCAACGACTCGAATAATCTCGTCATTCCGACCCTCACGGGCGAATACGGCAATTATTCGAGCATCCGCACGCCCGTGCTGGCCGTCCCGCAAAGCTCCCTTTGGAACTTTCAGATTCCCGGCACCTCGACCGGTTATACCAACCCCGCTTCAGGCACGCCGAACAATTACGTTGATTCCGCCGGACACACTTTCGGTTTGCATCCGGCTTGTCCTGAACTGGCGCAATTGTTTTATGAAGGCAAACTCGCCCCGCTCTTCAACGTCGGCACGCTCGTACAACCCATCACCAGCGCGCAATACAAGAACGGCGGACTGAAACCGCCGCAGCTTTTTTCCCACGCCGATCAGGTGACGCAATGGCAGACCTCTATTCCCGACCAGGCGCCGCTCACCGGCTGGGGCGGGCGTTGCGCGGACTTGTTGAATTCAGTCAACGCCGGCGCACCCATCTCGCTTATGGTCACGCTGGCCGGCGCAAACACGTTTGAAGTCGGCAACATCGTTTCGCAGTATTCCGTTTCAACAAGCGGTGCGATTTCGCTTTCCGGCGTCAGCGGCGCGCGCCTCGCGGCGTTGACGAACATACTTGGACTGCCGTATCCAAACATGCAGGCGCAGGCCTATGCTGGTGTGGCCACACACGCCATCAATACCGGCAGTTTGCTCAACAACGCCATAACCAATTCCATGCCGGCGAATTTTTGGACGAATCCGTTTCCGACCACCATTACCTCGCCGACCGGTGGCTCGGCGTTCAGTTCGAGTTTGAGTTCGCAATTAAAAATGGTCGCGCGGCTGATCGAAGCGGGCAA
>CAXUBD010000241.1:1720-2286 GCA_964249225.1 uncultured Verrucomicrobiota bacterium
CGTCACAGGCGCGTCTGCGGCTAACCCCCTGGCCGCGCAGCTGCAGATGGTCGCGCGTTTGATTTCCGCCGGCAAAACCGCGGCGGCCAGCGGCGGCTTCGGCATGAAGCGCCAGATTTTTTTCTGCCAGGTCGGCGGTTACGATTTGCACACCGGCCAGACGCCCGGCCCCGGTTCAACGATCATCGGCGCCCACGCGAACCTGCTCGCCGAGTTGAGCCAGTCCATGTGTGTCTTTCAACGCAGCATGGAACAACTCAACCTTTCCAACAACGTGACCGCGTTCACCGCCAGTGATTTTGGGCGCACCTTCCCAAGCAACGGCCAGGGCAGCGATCATGGCTGGGGCAGCCACCATCTGATTCTCGGCGGCGCGGTCAAAGGCGGGAAAACTTACGGGAAATTTCCTGCGCTCACCGTCAACGGCCCCGATGACACGAGCACTGGCCGTTGGATTCCAACCACGGCGATTGATCAATATTTTGCGACGCTGGCGACATGGTTCGGCGTGGATAACGGCAATTTGTCCACTGCCGTTCGCGCTATGGAATTCGTCGATGGCACCG
>CAXUBD010000241.1:2296-2532 GCA_964249225.1 uncultured Verrucomicrobiota bacterium
TGTCCACTGTCTTCCCGAACCTCGGACGTTTCACCGCGCCGAACCTCGGCTTCATATGAAAAAAGCATTTGCGGTCGCCGCGATCGTTTTGTTCGCCGTCGTCGCGTTGTATTTTTTCTTCAACTCAAAGAAAGCCGCGTCGCCATCGCGAGAACCTCCGATTCAAAATTCTTCTGTCCTCCAGCCGGAAAATCCGTCCTCGCCACAAAACAATTCCCCCAGCGAGTCATCAGTTT
>CAXUBD010000241.1:2542-3904 GCA_964249225.1 uncultured Verrucomicrobiota bacterium
ATCAGTTTTGTCCGCGCGCGGAAATTCGCCGTCAGCCCAGACAACAAATCTCGCCGCCTCTGCCGGGGCCGTCGCGCCGTTGACGGCGACCACGCCGGAAATTCCTCCGGCCATCGTTCTGGAAAATGTCAGCCGGGCCATCCGGCAATATGGCGCTATGTTCGGCGGCAATCCTGTCGGCATCAATCCGGAAATCACCGCCGCGTTGAATGGCAACAACCCGAAGCAAATCAATTTCATCAAACAGGAACCGGGAATGCGCATCAACCAAAACGGTGAATTGGTGGACGCCTGGGGCACCCCATTTTTCTTCCATCAGCTTTCAGGCACAGACATGGAAATTCATTCTGCGGGACCAGACAAAATCTTGTGGACACCAGATGATTTGGTCACCAAGTAAATTTGTTTACCCGGACGTTTTAGTTGGCATCGCTGATGCTATCAAGCTGGTATGACATACAAACATACAGTCACACTAGGCAAAACATGGGCGAACACCGGCTCGATCGGATTGGTTCCCTCCGGCATCATCACTAAGCTGTTGAACGCCGTAAAAATGCAAATTCCCACAGGTTATCAGGATGAAACTGGGTTTCATACCGGCGTGAAATGCGCTGAAAAAAGCGACAAATGGCCGTCAACCTGGTGAGTCAATCTGTATAAGCGGCGCAAGGTTTTGTCTTAAAAAAAGACATGTTCTGTCTAAACTTTGGATTACGAGCCGAGGGTTTAAATTTACCCGCTGACAGTTTGATTTTTTGTAGGCTTATCCGATTCATTTCAAGCCAGAATTTGGGTTTTCCGTAAAAATTTGGTTCTTCCGTTTTCCGTTTGATTCGTCCCGGTCCGATATTTTCCGCAGGAATTGCTTATTCAGTGTACGTTGGTTATTCTTTCCACCAATTCAGTGCGAGTGTTTCTAATTTGAAATCAGCCGATGAAAGATGCCAGCCATAATAATCCTGATGACGGCCCAAATATTCGACGCATTCTCATTGTTGACGATCATCCGTTGGTGCGGGAATCTTTAAAAAAAATCATCCAGCGGGAAACTGATTTAAGGCTTTGCGGCGAAGCAGAGGATCGTGATCAGGCATTGGAACTTGTTCATATCACTAAACCGCATTTGATGATTGTTGATTTGACCCTCAAGAATTCCTACGGATTGGAGCTTATCAAAGATCTCTGCGATCAGCATCCCGAAGTACAAATTCTGGTACTTTCCATGCACGATGAGGAACTCCATGCCGAGCGGGTGGTCCGGGCAGGCGCCCGGGGATACATTTCCAAACAGGAAGTTCCCACAAGAATCTTGGCGGCCATCCGGCAGGTTTTGGATGGACAAATTTACTGGAGCGAAAA
>CAXUBD010000241.1:3914-4291 GCA_964249225.1 uncultured Verrucomicrobiota bacterium
AGCGAAAAAGCTGCCGCGCGCGTCGCTTCCAAAATCGCCAGCCAGCCTAATTCGACGAAAAAATTTTCCGTTGACCTTTTATCCGATCGGGAAATGCAAGTTTTCGAACTTCTAGGCGCCGGCCGCAGCACCCGCCAGATATCCGTTGCCCTGCACATTGATTCAAGCACGGTAGAAACCTACAGGTCGCGCATCAAGGAAAAGCTCAACCTGAAGAGCGCGGCGGAATTATTTCAATATGCAATCTTCTGGGCAAATAATCCCAAGCTGTAATTTACGTGTCTTGAATTTATACAGGTTAATAAATTGTAAAAAATATCACTACATAATTATAGTTAAATTCACTACAGACAGATTTCCACTTTTAGTTTATTATC
>CAXUBD010000242.1:0-3598 GCA_964249225.1 uncultured Verrucomicrobiota bacterium
AGCGTGTTCTCGTCCAAATCGCGCGTCTCGGCCACGTCGGCGGATTTGAACTCGATGTGCAGCGTGTCGGTGTCCTGGAAATAACGTATTTTCATGGCTTAAAATCGCGGTCGAAAAACGCATTGTGCGCGGTCTCGCCGTCGGGCAGCAATATAACACGCAGCACGCGACCGTCCATTTCTTTGATGCGCGCCCAGCGGCGGATGCGCCCGTCGCCTTGAATGATTTCCTTTTCGGGTCGGTCAATCACCTGTTGAATCCACTCCATTTTTATCATGGCGCGATCGGGTCGCTCGCGCATGGCCATGAAATAGCGGGTGGAACTTCACCGGCAAATCGTAGGATTGATGAAATGGAATTCAAAGAGAAAATTGGTGGGGCGAGCGTTCTCGCGAGCCGGCGTGCGCCAAACAGTTCTCGCGGCTCGCGGGGACGCTCGCCCCACCGGATATGCCGCTCTATTTCAAAAATCCCAACGAAATTTAATCCATCAGCCCGGCGTTGCGAGGAACGAGCTGCGCCGGGTGATCCAGACAGAATCCAAAACCCTGAAAGGGTTTTATCAACGGACGGCGCGAATGATTCAACTCTTTCAGAGTTGACGGATTTGCCCGACGATGACCCGGCGTAGCCGTTGGCAACGCCGGGTTGAATGATTGAAATCCTTTCAGGATTTGGGGAGCGCAACCGTCCCGGTTGCAGTTTGACGCGTCTCGCGGCAAACACGGCGGCGGTTGCGCGCGCGAAGATGTCCGGCGCGGGACGCACCGGACGGCAGGCGGGACGCCTGCGCTCCCCATTTTCAAATGGTGGCCGTTCGCAAGAACCTTGATTTGGTTTGGGTTTGGTTCTACAAAGATGTCGCGCCGACGGCGCTGGAAATTACATGAACATTGCAACCGATAATTTGGGCAATCCAATTCTTGAACAATTTAGCGAAGATGGTTTTGTTGATTGTGTTTTCAAAATCTCTGACCTGGTTGAAAGTTCTGAATATTTTAATTTCCACATCTCTGCATCGTCAGAAGCCAAGGTCGTCGGGATGGATGTTGTGGTTCGTAAAAATATTCAGGGCGGCTTCGATGCACAAATGAATCTCGTGAAGAATCATGTTTATCGTGAAGGCGTGACATTCATCCGCTCTGGAATTGAAAGCGACAGACTTATCATGCGAATCGCTTCGCTTTATGAATTGCCGCACACCGAAATAGAAATGATTTCCAAAGAAACATTTACGGCAATTGCTTTGCATCAAGGAGAAATTGATCTCCGCACTGAACCTGTGAAAATAAAAATCTTTGGAAGAGATGGAGAACCGTTTGATGAAACTATTTACAATGAATCTTTCTTCAACATTGATTTGGCAAACGGATTTGTAAATTGGAACGAGAAAGACCCCGACTATCGAAAACCGCTAATTCGTGCTTTGACGAAGTGATTCTCGCGTTTGAAATTTATTTCCTCGCCCGTTTTGATTTCCGATAACTCACCGGCTTCGCCTCGGATTTCGTGCCGTCCAGCATGTGTTTGAGTTCCTTGATCTGGTCGCGGAGCAGCGCGGCTTTTTCAAATTTCAAATCCTCGGCGGCTTTGAGCATTTCGGTCTCGAGTTCCTGGATGGTCGAGGTGATGTCAATGTCCGTGCTGCCTTCGCGCAGGACGGCGTCGGCCTCGCGGCGGTCGGATTCGTAGGTCGCCAGGCTTTCCTCGACGGCGCGGACGACGCTGCGCGGCGTGATGTGGTGCGCGACGTTGTAGGCGATCTGCCGTTCGCGGCGATATTTGGTGACGGCGAGAAATTTCTGGATGCTTTGCGTCATCACGTCGGCGTAAAGGATCACTTCGCCGTTCAGATGGCGCGCGGCGCGACCGGCGGTCTGGATCAAGCTCGTTTCGCTGCGCAGAAAACCTTCCTTGTCCGCGTCGAGAATCGCGACGAGCGAAACTTCCGGCAAATCGAGTCCTTCGCGCAAAAGATTGATTCCCACGAGCACGTCGAATTCGCCTTTGCGGAGCGAGCGCAAAATTTCCACGCGTTCGATCGCGTCAATTTCGCTGTGCAGATACTGGACGCGCACGCCGATGTCGCGCAGATAATCCGTGAGTTCCTCCGCCGTGCGCTTGGTCAAGGTCGTGACGAGCGTGCGTTCTTTTTTGTCGGCGCGTTTGCGGACTTCCTCGAGCAGATCGTCAATCTGGCCTTTGAGCGGCTTGAGCGTGATGGTCGGGTCAATCAGTCCGGTTGGGCGCACGACGAGTTCGGCGACGTGGCCTTGCGACCAGCCGAGTTCGCGCGGCGCGGGCGTGGCGCTGACGTAAATCGTCTGGTTTTGCATGGATTGAAATTCCAGAAAATTCAGCGGCCGATTGTCGAGCGCGCTCGGCAGGCGAAATCCATGCTCGACCAAAACGGTCTTGCGCGATTTGTCGCCTTCATACATGCCGCCGATTTGCGGCACGGTCGCGTGCGATTCGTCAATGACGAGCAGGTAATCGTCCGGCAAAAAATCGAAGAGCGTGTTTGGCTGCGAGCCGGGCGGACGGCCGGAAATGTGGCGCGAATAATTTTCGATGCCGGAGCAGACGCCCATTTCTTCCATCATTTCCAAATCAAATTCCGTGCGCTGCTTGATGCGCTGCGCTTCGAGCAATTTTCCGTTGCGCTCAAAAAACGAAATGCGGTCGCCGAGTTCTTCGCGGATCGTCAAAATCGCGTTGCGCATTTTATTTTCCGTCGTGACGAATTGTTTCGCGGGAAAAACGACGACGCCGTCGAGTAATTCGATTTTATTTCCGGTCAGCGGCTCGAAGCGCGTGATGCGTTCGATTTCATCGCCGAAAAATTCCACGCGCAATCCGTCCTCGCGTCCGGCGGGCCGGACTTCGACGGTGTCGCCGCGCACGCGAAAATTTCCGCGTTCGAACTCAATGTCATTGCGCGCATATTGCAGCGAGATGAGACGCGATAAAAATTGTTCGCGCGAAATCGTGCTGCCGACGCGCATCGGAATGATCATCTCCTCGTAATCTTCCTTGCTGCCGATGCCGTAAATGCACGAAACGCTGGCGACGACAATTACGTCGCGCCGCGAAAACAGCGAGCTCATGGTCGAGAGGCGAAGGCGCTCGATCTCCTCGTTTCGCGACGAATCTTTTTCGATGAACGTGTCGGTGCGCGGAATGTAAGCTTCGGGCTGGTAATAATCGAAATAGCTGACGAAGTATTCGACGGCGTTGTGCGGAAAAAAACTTTTGAACTCGGCGTAAAGCTGCGCGGCCAAAGTTTTGTTGTGCGAAATCACGAGCGTGGGCTTGTCCACGTTCTTGATGACGTTCGCGACGGTAAAAGTTTTTCCTGAACCCGTGACGCCGAGCAGCGTCTGATGCTTCGCGCCGGACAAAATGCCGGCGGTCAATTTCTCAATCGCCTGCGGCTGGTCGCCTGCGGGTTTGTAATCAGAGACGAGTTCAAACATGGGAAAATAATCTAGCACGAAGTTGATTTTTGTCGCGTGAAATGCCAGCGCTTGAATTTTTGAAAATAATTTTCCGCGACGCTGGACAACCGTGGGCGATGGATATAAAGTTGAGGCCAATT
>CAXUBD010000242.1:3608-4230 GCA_964249225.1 uncultured Verrucomicrobiota bacterium
GGACAAAATTCCGGCGGTCAGCTTCGCAATCGCTTGCGGCTGGTCGCTGGCAGGTTCGTAATCGGAAACGAGTTGAAACATGGACGTTAAAAATAAGGCGGATTTGCGAAGTGTCAAACGGACGATGAGTAGTTGTTGAAACAAAATCAAATTTGCGCGAGCATTGTTCCGAACAAGCCATGAAAACTTTTTTCGCCTCGGCAATTTTATTCACCTCGCTCATTTTATCCCGCGCTGAAATGCAAACGCCCATCCCACTCTGGCCGGACGGCGCGCCCGGCGCGCTCGGAAATTCCAGCAACGACATGCCCACGCTCACGCCGTATTTGCCGGAAACAAATGCGACGGGCGCGGCGATGGTGATTTGTCCCGGCGGCGGTTACACGTGGCTCGCGCCGTATGAAGGAAATGATTTTGCGCTCTGGCTGAACCGGCACGGCGTGACGTGTTTCGTTTTGAAATATCGGCTCGGCTCGAATGGCTATCATTATCCGGCGGAGTTTCAGGACGTGACGCGCGCGATGCGCTGGGTGCGAGCGCACGCGGTTGATTACAAAATTGATCCGCAGCGCATCGGCATCATGGGTTCGTCGGCAGGTGGACATCTGGCGGCGACGTTGCG
>CAXUBD010000243.1:0-4230 GCA_964249225.1 uncultured Verrucomicrobiota bacterium
CGGAAATAAATTCCGGTGTTCCCACCTGCGGCATGAACAGAAAATCGCCTAGATCCGGGCAACCCGTGCCGCTCAAATGCGTCAGGCTAAATCCGAGAATCGTCGGGTCGGTGTATTCATAGCCGGAATCCGTGTCCCAGTTCGTAATGTCCGTGTCCGGGCTGATCTGGATCATGCCGAACGGCGCGGACGGTCCGGGATAAGTGTTGCCTTCGCCCTGCGCGCCGACAAACGGGCGAATGTAATCCGACAGCGGCGTCGCGGCGACGGATCGGCTGGACGCAATCAACGGCAACGCGGCCAGCAGCAAAACATATCTGCAAATCGTAAAAAAAGTTTTTGGTTTCATCTTGGTCAGAGGCCGTTCGCTCAAATTCCCGGCGGACGGTCCGCTGGAGCAGAGCCGAAATTTTTGTTTGGCGTCGGTCCCATGGTCAGCACAAGTTTTCCACCGGCGGCGATTTCAGCCTGCGAAATCCAACTGCGCGTCATTGGTTTGCCATTCAATGTGGCGGATTGAATGTAAAGATTTTCGGCGGAATTATTTTTGGCGATGACGGTGAAGGAACGGCCTTGGTAAAATTTCGGATCCAGTTTCAAAGTCACTTCGTTGACCAGCGGACTGCCCAGAATATAAATGCCGCTGACGGGATCAACTGGATAAAAACCAAACGCGGTGAAAACAAACCATGCTGAAATCTGGCCGCAGTCGTCGTTGCCGCAAATGCCGCCGGGCGTGTTGTTGTAAAGCGTGTTGGCCACCTGCCGCACGCGAGCCTGCGTTTTCCACGGCTGGCCGGCGTAGTTGTAGAGATACGCGTAATGATGGTCGGGTTCGTTGCCGTGCGAATACATCCCGATGACGCCGGTCACGTCCGGGATCATGGCAAGATTCGGAATCGTTTCTTTGGTGTCAAACATTTCGTCCAGCCGCGCGGTGAATTTATCGTCGCCGCCCAGTTTTTCGATCAACCCGGGAACGTTGTGCAGCACGAAGAAATTATATTGCCACGCGTTGGCCTCGGTGTATTCGCTGAAGTTGATGCTGTTCTGCTCTTTTTCGCCGAACGGCGTTACCCAGCTTCCATCCGCAATTTTCCCGCGCATGAATCCGGTGGACGGATCAAAAACATTCGTCCAATTTTGCGAGCGTTTGAAATATTTTTCCGCAATGTCGTCCTTGCCCAATGCTTTGGCGAAACGCGCGATGCAGGAATCGTCGTAGGCATATTCCAAAACTTTGGAAACACTTTGCCGGCCGTCGGCGGTGGGAATAAAACCTTGGTCACGATAGTTCTTGAGCTGTTCGCGATTTTTATCGGTGGACGCGATCATGTCGTTCAACGCTTCGCTGGCGTCCCAGTCGCGGAAGCCTTTCATGTAGGCGTCGGCGATGATAGGAATGGCGTGATTGCCGATCATGCACCACGTCTCCATGCCGCTTTCCGGCCAGACGGGCAGCGTGTGCTGGCCAAAAATTTTGTAATGCGCGAGCATCGTTTTGATAAAATCATTCACGCGCCCGGGCTGGGTCAACGTCAGCAACGGACTTTCCGCACGGAAGATGTCCCAGATGGAAATTTCCGTATAATAGTCATAACCTTTCGCAACATGGACGTTTCCATCCGGCCCGCGAAACTGGCCGTCCACATCGCTCAACAACGTCGGCGCAACCAGCGTATGATAAAGCGACGTGTAAAAAGTCTGTTCGAGATTTTGATCGGGCGTTTTGACCGCGATGACGCTCAAAGCGTTTTCCCATTGTTTGCTCGCGGCCTTGGCGACGGCGTCGAAATTCCATTTTGGAATTTCAGCGTGCAGATTATTGCGCGCGCCTTCGACGCTGACGGTGGACAAACCGACGCGAACCAGAATTTGTTCACCAGCCTTCGTCTTGAAATCAAAATGGCCTTTGGTTTCTTTGCCGGTGGTTTGCTGTCCGGCCACGTCTTTGTCCGCCTGCGCCACGCCGGAGGAATCGAACGGGCGGGAAAATTCCATCACAAAATAGTAAACCTTGTCGCCGCCCCAGCCGCTGCTCTTTCGATAACCGCTGGCGGTGGAATTATTTTCAATCGTCAGTTGCGCCTCGGTCACATCGTTGCCGACGCCGTGTTGCAAATCAACGATGACGTGGGCGTCATCCGCTTTGGGAAAAGTGTAGCGATGAAAACCGGCGCGCGCGGTGGCGGTCAATTCAACTTTGACTTGGTAATCTGCCAACTCAACGGAGTAATAACCGGGACGCGCGATTTCATCATTGTGCGAAAACCGAGACTGATAACCTTCGCCGGGTTTGGCGCCGGGAACCAGTTTCAATTCGCCAACGGTCGGCATGAGCAAAATATTTCCCAAATCGCCGACGCCAGTGCCGGTCAGATGATTGTGCGAAAATCCCAAAATTCTGCTGTCGGAATAATGATAGCCGGAAGCGCCGTCCCAGCCGTTGTCGCGCGTGTCCGGCGAAAGCTGCACCATGCCGAACGGCACGGTCGCGCCGGGATAAACGTGGCCGTGGGCATCCGTGCCGATCAGTGGATTCACGTAATCCACCGGCGATTTGCCAAAACAGGTTGCGGCGGCGGCGAGTGCGAAAACGATGGCAAAAAATAATTTGCCCGCGTGAAGAAAAAATGGCGTGAAGAGTTTATGTTTCATAATTGAAAATAAAATTATTCTGGCGTAATGTTTGCTTGAAAAATCAGCCTGGGATTTCAGACAATTTTCCGCGACCGATCCGGTGACCGATTCCGCCGTAAAATGCGACGTAAGCATAAGCGATCAGCGGGACAATGAACGAAATTTGCAAGCCGTGATGGTCGGCAATCAAACCTTGCAGCGGCGGCAACAGCGCGCCGCCCAGAATCGCCATCACCAGCAGGGATGAAATCTGGCTTTTGTAAATGCCGCCGCCATCCAATGCGAGCGAAAAAATATTCGGCCAGCCGATGGAGGTAAACAGTCCGATGCCGACGATGCACCACATCGCGATTTTGCCGCCTTCAAACATTGACACCGCCAGCAGCGCCACAATGGTCAGACCAAAAATGAACAGCGTGCGCCCGGCGAGCGCCTTGCCGAATTGGAACAGCACCCAGCACAGCGCGAGCAGCGGCAGATAATTTTTCACGATGAGCCAGCCGGCGGAAAAATCAAACGCCTTCTGGTCGGAATTCCAACTGCGCAAAACCCAGAACAGCAAAAAGCAGACAATTGGAATGGCGATCATGAAAAGTTGTTTGCTCACTTTTTTCATCTCGCTCAATTCCACCGCGCCCATGAAACGGCCGATCAACATTCCGCCCCAAAAAAGCGAAACGTATTTGCTCGCCTCAACCGGATCGAGTCCGGCCACGCTGGGCTGGCCCAGAAAATTGATGATGGAACTGCCGACGGAAACTTCGCCGCCGACATACATGAAAATCGCCAGCACGCCGAGCAGGACGTGCGGATATTTCAACGCGCCCGCACCGGGTTCGACATGGCCTTCGCCGACGTGCGGCAGGCGGATGACAAAAAATACCGCCGCCAAAAAAACGAAGATGATGCAAAAAATGAGATATGGAACTTTGACCGAGTCCGCGCCGTGCACGCCGGTTTTGGCGAAGTATTGAAAAATCAGATAGCCGCCGATCAACGGCCCGATGGTCGTGCCGACCGAGTTAAATGCCTGCGCGAGATTCAAGCGGCTGGACGCGGTCCGTTCCGGTCCAAGAATGGTCACATAAGGATTCGCCGCGATCTGCAACATGGCGAAACCAAGCCCGACGACAAACAATCCGGCGAGGAACAGCGGATAAGAAATCATGGTTGCCGCCGGCCAAAATAAAGCGCTGCCAGTTGCCGAAATTAAAAGTCCGATGATGACGCCGTTCTTGTAACCGATTTTTGCGATGGGATCGCCGGTGGTTGCGGAAATAATAAAATAAATCAGCGAGCCGATGAAATAAGCACCGAAGAAAGCGAGTTGCACAAACATCGCGTGGTAATAATCCAGCGTGAACGCTTCCTTGAAACGCGGGATCAGGATGTCGTTGAACACCGTCATGAATCCCCACATGAAAAACAAAACCGTCATGATCGCAAACGGGCCGCGATAAGTTTGCGCGGGGCTGGAAGTGGAAGCGGTGGGTGCAGGGGTCGGGGTCATGGCCGTAATTTTTTGTCGGTTGGATTTTTCGGTGCCGTGAAATTATATGACCGTCATCAGCTCAACAAGTCTGGTTGTTG
>CAXUBD010000244.1:0-4227 GCA_964249225.1 uncultured Verrucomicrobiota bacterium
CCCTAGCGCCGCGATTGACGGGGGTGATGACGCGGTGACAGCCACTCCTCTATTTTTAGCCACCGATCAGCGCGGTCTTCCGCGTAAATCAGGTGCCCATGTGGACATCGGCGCTCTCGAAGCAAACCCGCCCAGCAATCACATCGTCACGGTTATCAACGATAGTGGCCCGGGTTCGTTGCGCCAGGCGATTCTGGATGCGGACTCTCTGGACACGATCACGTTCGGGCTGGGCGGTGTCGGCACCATCGCGCTCACCACCGGTCAATTGTCAGTTGGCAAAAATATAAGCATCATTGGGCCAACCAGTGCGGGCGTAACCATCAGTGGGAACAACACCAGTCGGGTTTTCCTATTGACCGGCGGCACGGTCAGTCTCTCCAACCTAACCATCGCCAATGGAAACACAAGCGGTCCGGCAGCCGGCTTTTTCAATGAGTCGGGCAGCACGCTCATTTTGAACAGTTGCACGGTTTCCAGTAACACCAGTGGCGATTCCGGTGGTGGTATTGGCAACAACGGCTCGGTTCTGGCCACCAACTGCACCTTTTCGGGCAATCACGCCGTGGCCGGTGGTGGCGTTTACACTTATGCTGGACCAGTGGTCCTCCAAAGTTGCACGGTTTCTTTCAACTCCTCCAGTAGCTCGGGTGGGGGTCTCTATGATTATGGCGTTGCCGGCAGTTTGTTCACCTTGGGCAGCACACTGGTCGCTAGTAACACCGCCGGAACCACCGGCCCGGACGTCATCAGCAGTCGAGGCGACCCGTTTATTTCTTTAGGATATAATCTGATCGGCATAGGCAGTCTTGGCTATGGTTTGACCAATGGCGTGAATCATGACCAGGTCGGTGGGATTGCGTCGCTGGATGTTAAGATTGGTCCTCTTCAAAACAACGGTGGGCCGACCTTCACCCACGCCTTGCTGATCGGCAGTCCGGCGATTGACCAAGGCAAGAACTTTGGCATCACTACAGATCAACGAGGAATGCTTCGCGCGTATGATAATGCAAACATTGCCAACGCCAGTGGCGGCGATGGCAGCGACATTGGGGCGTATGAAGTGAACGTCGTTTCGGCAACCGCTGCCACACTGGGGCCCGTCAGCTTCAGAAACAATCTTTTTCAATTCCTGCTCACCGGCACTGTGGGTTGGAACTA
This sequence comes from uncultured Verrucomicrobiota bacterium, assembly GCA_964249225.1. Classification (GTDB taxonomy): domain Bacteria; phylum Verrucomicrobiota; class Verrucomicrobiia; order Limisphaerales; family UBA11358; genus UBA11358. The sequence goes on from CAXUBD010000244.1 coordinate 1,162, forward strand.
TATCGTCCAAGCTTCCACCAATCTTTCGGGTGGTAATTGGATTCCGCTGACCACGAACGCTTCGCCATTCACGTTTGTGCAAAGCAACGCCAATAATTTCCCGCGCCAGTTTTATCGCGCGATTTCTTCGCCTTAAGGCATCGTAGAGTAGTTGCCCATCACCGACAGTTTCACGGCGCATCTGGGCGGCACGGTGACGACGATTGGTTTTCCCGACCCATCGTTGCAGGGTTTGAGATTCAATTGTCGCAGCATTGCATTCAACGCAATTAAAAAATTATTTGAACAAAATGACGGTGGCCCGGTCTGATTAAATGTTGATTGATAATTGGATGGATTGGGGTTCGAGAGCCTGACTATTTTTAAGGTTTTTAGTCAGGCTCTTTTTTTGCGCCTTAATGTTGCTTTGGCTTGCTGATTTCAACGGCGCACGGACAATTCCATTCTTGCACTGCGCCCCTTTGGTCGTAAAATCCCCGCCGCTCAAATTATGAATTACAAAATCTCGAAAGCCGCCGCATCGCTGTCGCCATCGCTCACGCTCGCCATTGACGCGAAAGCCAAGGCGATGAAAGCGGCCGGTGAAGACGTCGTCGGTTTCGGCGCGGGCGAACCAGATTTTGACACGCCGCAGCACATCAAAGACGCGGCGGCCAAAGCGCTCGCCGCCGGTTTCACCAAATACACGCCGAGCAGCGGCATCCCCGAATTGCGCGAAGCCATCGCCGCAAAATTTTTGCGCGAGAACGGCCTGACTTACAAACCATCGCAAATCATCGTCTCGAACGGCGGCAAACATTCCTGCTACAACGTCATCCTCGCGACGTGCGAAGCGGGCGACGAAGTCATCATTCCCGCGCCGTATTGGTTGAGCTATCCCGAAATGGTCAAGCTCGCGGGCGCGAAGCCGGTGATTTTGCAGACGACGGACAAAACGGAATTCAAAGTCACGCCCGCGCAACTCCGCGCCGCCATCACGCCGAACACGCGGCTGTTCATCTTGAATTCGCCGAGCAATCCGACCGGCTCGGTTTATACGCCGGAAGAAGTGAAAGCGCTCGGCGACATTTGCGTGGAAAAAAATGTGCTCATCATGAGCGACGAAATTTACGAACATCTGCTTTACGACGGCGCGAAAGTAAAAAGTGTCGCCAATTTTTCGCCCGCACATTTCGAGCACACGATCATCGTCCATGGGTTTGCAAAAGCGTGGAGCATGACCGGCTGGCGTCTCGGATTTCTCGCCGCGCCGGAGCCGATTGCCAAGGCGATTGACGCCGTGCAATCGCACAGCACGAGCAATCCCTGTTCGTTCGCGCAAAAAGGCGGCGTCGAGGCGCTCAACGGCCCGCAGGATCATTTGCCGAAGTGGCTCGCTGAATTCGACAAACGCCGCCGCTACGCGCACGCGAAATTAAGTTCCATTCCCGGAATTTCCTGCGTGAACGCGAAGGGCGCGTTTTATTTATTCCCGAACATTTCACAGACCGGCTTGAAGTCGGCGGATTTCTGCGCGAAACTTTTGGAGCAAGAAAAAGTCGCCGCCGTTCCCGGCATCGCGTTTGGCGCGGACGATTACATCCGCTTGAGCTACGCGACGGGCATGGCGAACATCGAAAAGGGTCTGGATCGCATCGAGAAGTTTTGCAAGACGCTCGTAAAATAATTTTGCCATGAGCAATTTCAACATCGGCGACAAAGTGGTCTGCATGGACGACAAGTTCCCGCCGGACATCAGCAAGCTTTACGACGCCTTGCCCGTCAAGGACACCACCTACGTCGTCCGCGACATCCGGCTCGGCATCAACCTGACGCTCGAAGGCGACGTGTCCGTGCTGCTCATCGGCCTCGTCAATCCGAAGGCCGATTCCAAGGCGAATCTGGAACGCGGTTTTCGCGCCGACCGTTTCCGTCCGCTCGAAGAAATGCAGGATGAAAACAGCAAGACGGCTGAAAAAGAAAATGAAGAGCTTCAGCCGCTGGAAGTTTAGAGAAGATCATTGCAGAAAGTTGTCTTGAAGTTGCCGCATCAACTCGTCAACCGCCAGCATCAGTTCACCGCGACGTTCCGAATTACTTTCCGGTTCTGACAAATCAATCGGCGCTTCCATCGTTTGCGAGTAACGCTTGATCAACGCGAGTTGTTCATCCATTTGTCCAAGTTGGCGCAGCCGTCCGCGCACGTTTTCCACCTGCTGTTTGGTTTTGGAAATTATTTTCAACGCCGCGCCCGCATCCATCTTGCCGGCTTGGACTCGTTTTAACAAACCGCATTCAAAAGTCCGGCAACGCTTCGGCCGGTCGGCGTAAACGTTGCAAAGCCTGCCATCAAAACAGGTGCACGGCTGCGCAAATGCCAGCTTGCGGCGACCTTTCCTTTCAACCGGCAAACCCAGTTCCGCCAGCCGTTTTACGTCATCGCTTTTTTGCAACTCCGCGTCCGCGAATAAGACACCGTTGCAGCACAAGCCGCAGTTTGGACAAAGTTGGAAAACGCCGTTCATCGTGTTGCACAAAATTAAGACAGAATTTAAAAATTTAGACAGTGGCGTTTTGAAAATCTTTAAAAATAAGGAAATGACTGGAAAGGATTTTGGCAAAAAAATTGCTATTTCCTAAAATAGAAACGAATCAAGTCCGCCACAGCATATAATGGACGGAGAGGACATCGTTTAGGTGAACGCGCAGTGGCAGGACGGGTTAACGTGCGCTTCATCCCTTTAGAACGTCGCCGGCGACGGTGTTAATGCCCTCATCGCCAAAAAGAACCACCGCCTTCGGAAACGAAGGCGGTGGTTTTTTTCAACTTCATCGCCACAAATGCTTCGGATATTTTCGCTGCAATTCTGATTTTATTTTCGGATAATGCTCACGCCAGAAACTCGCGAGGTCTTGCGTCACTTGAATCGGCTTCATCCCCGGCGTCAAAATGTGGATGACCACTGGCACACGATTCATCGCGATTTTCGGCGTCTGGTTCACGTCGTAAAGTTCTTGAATCCGCAACGCGATGAACGGTGATTTTCCATTTTCATAATTCACTTTTGGCGTGCGACCGTTCGGCAG
>CAXUBD010000245.1:0-3974 GCA_964249225.1 uncultured Verrucomicrobiota bacterium
GCAGCGAGCCGTATTTGGATGGGCCGAAGAATGCGCTGTGCGTGCCCATGAGAAAAACGCCGGCGAGCAGAAATTTCGGGTTCAGCGTCCACAATCCGGCGAAGACGACGGACATGATGAGCAGTTCAAATATTTTCACGCCGAGCATCACCGAGCGTTTGGAGAAGCGGTCGGCGAGAAATCCGCCGGCCATGGAAAATAAAATGAACGGCAGTGAGAAGAGCGCGCCGATGGATTCGCCGAAATGATTTTTTTCTACCGCCGTCATGCCAGTGCCGAAGAGGGCGAGGAGGATGACGAGGTTTTTGACGATGTTGTCGCTGTTCATCAGGGCCATGCTAGCGTCTAACCGGTGCGCGTGTGAATCGAAAAAAATTTGCCCGGCATTGAAAACAAAATGGCCGGGCAGCGTTTGATTTTGGGTCGGCGGCGGAAATTCATCGCGCGACAATTTCCAAGACACACGCGACTCAAGTCGGGACAGATTTTTTTAAAAAATGGGGTTTGTTTGCCGTATTCAGTTGGCGCAGGGATTGCTTAACCATGCCCAGTAAAAAAAAGATTTGCGGCTTGCAATCAAAACTAACAACCTCTATAAGAAAACCACATGGCATTGCCATTTCTTAACGGCGCGATGGGCAAAAAGCGCAATCAAATCATTGCGGTTGATCTCGGCACCCGGACCACCAAAGCCGTGCTGGTGGAGCGGCGCGGCGAGGTGCTGGCCTTGTGCAATTATGCATTGCTGGATGCGCCGATCCACGAAAAGAAAATTTCGACGGAACTGCTGGCGGAACATTTGCGGGCCGTATCCCAAACGCTGGGCGGCATCTCCAAACACGTGGTGCTGGCGGTCGGGCTTGAGGACGCGATCGTGCGCCAGGTGGAATTGCCGCAGATCCCGATTGATGAAATGCGGCTGGTGTTGAAAAACAACACCAAAGGTTATCTGCAACAGGATCTGCCGAACTACGCTTTCGACTGCCACATTTTTCCGCCGAAAATGCCGACCGGCAACAATCCAGTTGAAGCGCAACGCGGCGGCGTCATGCCCAAACTCAAGGTGCTGGTGACGGGCGCCAAGCAGCAACTGGTGAATGATTTCCAAGCGGCGGCAAAAAATGCCGGTTTGACCGCCAGTTGCATCCTGCCCGGATTGGTCTGTCCGGTGAACGCTTTTGAATTGGCTATGCCGGAAGTTTTTGCGAATGACTCGGTGGCCTTGGTGGACATCGGTTTTAAACATACTTCGATCTGCGTCGTGGACCGCGGCGAACTGGTCTTGACCCGCGTGATGAACATCGGCGGCGACAGATTGACGGCCGGCCTGGCCGAAACGATGAACATCAGTTATGCCGAAGCCGAAGGCATCAAGGTGGGCATGGCCCCGGAAGTTCATTCGTCGCTGGAATTGCAAGTCCTGCCGCTAGGCCGCGAACTGCGCGCGTCACTCGACTTTTTCGAACACCAACAGGACCGGACGATCTCGCAAATATATGTCAGCGGCGGATCGGCGCGGTCGGAGATGATCCTGCAAATGCTCCATGCGGAAATGATTGTGGAATGTAAGACGTGGAGTCCCACGAACTTTTTGCAAATGGCGCTGCCAGGACAACAGGCGGTGGAAATTGAACAATTGGGACCGCAACTGACGGTGGCGATGGGCGCCGCGCTCACGGAGTTTTAATCACCAACGCAACTGGATATGCCGATACGTGTCAACTTGCTCGCTGAAGCCCTCGCTGCCGAGGATATGCGCCGCCGCGACCCCGTGAAGCGCGCCATTTTTGGCGGCGCGCTGCTGGTGGCGCTGGCATTGGTGTGGAGCAGTTCACTTTTGCTGGAACGCATGCTGGCCACCAGCGATTTGTCCCAAGTGGATTCAGCGATGCAGACCCGCACCAATGAATACAGCCGGGTAACGGCAAACTTGAAAAAAATTGCGGAAGTCCAAACGAAACTGGATGCCTTGCAAAAATTGAGCGATTCCCGTTTCTTGCAGGGCGATCTGCTTAATGCGCTGCAAGAAATTTACATGCCCAGCGTGAGATTGATGCGGTTCCGCGTGGATCAAAGTTACCTTTTTAAAGAAGGATCGCCGGCGCAAACCAATTCTTTCGGCAACAACATCGCCGGACATCCGGCCATCACAACGGAGAAAATTTTATTGTCACTCGACGCGCGGGATTCCAGCGCCAATCCCGGCGATCAGGTCAATAAATTCAAGGCGAGCGTCATCAAACAATCCTATTTTGATACTCGTTTGGATAAAACCAACGGCCTCCGGTTGTCCAATCTGACGGCGCCGCAGATCGGCCCCGATGGCCGACCGTATGTGTTGTTCACCCTGGAATGTCGTTATCTTGATCAAAACCGATGAGAAAGCTTTCCAAAGAAAAACGCAATCAACTGTTTTTAGTTGTCATCGGCACCCTGGTGGTGCTGGGCGGGATTGGTTTTGGCATCATCCGCCCGCAGTATGATGGCTTGGCGGAAATTGCCAGGACCAAGAAAACAGAGTTGGCAAAACTTCAGTTGATCAAGGACACGATCAAAAAAGCGGATGACACGGCCAATAAACTGGCCGACACGTCCTACAACCTCGTGCAGGCGGAAAATGACATTGCTTCCGGTGATGTTTTTGCTTGGACCTATGACACGATCCGGCGGTTTAAGACGGGATACAAAGTGGAAATCCCAACCATCAGCCAGCCGTCCCTGGGTGAGGTTGATCTCATCCCGCAATTCCCCTACAAGCAGCTCAAAATCAGTATCACCGGCATGGCCTTTTATCATGATCTGGGTAAATTCATCTCTGATTTTGAGAACACGTTTCCGCATATGCGCATCACCAATCTGACGGTTGAACCCGCCAATGAAAGCGGAGCGGACAGCGAAAAGCTTTCCTTCCGGCTCGAAATCGTCGCCTTGGTAAAATCAACCTCCTGATCTTCACCCATGAAACTTCCAAAAAACAAATTTCAACGCTTGGGAACGAATTTGATGGCCATGGCGGTGCTGGCGGCTGTTTGTTCAACGGCGATGGCGGCCGACCAGTTAGATAAAGGATCTTCCCACCGTTCAATTTTTGTCCTGCCCTCCAATCCTAACGAAGGTCACGATCCATTTTTTCCGGATTCACTTCGCCCGTATGAATCGGCGGTAATGAATAATCCCACGACGGAAATCACATCGCTAATTTTCAAAGGGGTGTCCGGTCCGCCGGGGCACCAATTGGTCATCATCAATAACCATACCTTTGGCGCGGGCGACGAGGGCGATGTTCTGACTCCCCAAGGGCGCATCCACGTTCGTTGCGTACAAATTAAAGCGGATTCAGTGGTGATTGAAGCCGGCGGTCAACGCGTCATATTGAATTTCTCCACCAACCCATGAAACCGTTGCCAAACATTTCCTTGAAAATAATTTCAAATGCCCTGAATCAACTTTACAAGCCAAAAAAAACTGTCTCATCATCAACCGCCAAGCAAAAACCGATTCAACTCAGAAACCAGGTATGAAAAAAACGTTTATCACCGCCCTGTTAGGCACGCTGGCTTTGCAGCTGGCCTGGTCCCAGACCAACGCTCCCGGAACAAACGAAATCATGGCAGCCGAAGTCATCACCAACCAGATGCTCGTCACCCAGGGCACCAATGCGCTCCTGCTCACCACCAGCAGCAATGAAGTGACCGGCGCGACCGCGACCGTGGAACAGAGCGTGACCGCCACCAATCAAACTCCCGGCGCCACCAATCCGCCTGTCGCCGCGGTGCCCAGCATACCGCTCATTCAATTTCAAGATGTCCCCATCACCACCGCCATTGAAAATCTGGCGCGACAGGCTGGAATCAATTATTTGCTCGACCCCAAAATTGGTTACGGCCAGCCCGATGCCAATGGGCAAATCAAAACCGAACCGACCCTTTCCATCCGCTGGGAAAATATCACCGCCAATCAGGCGCTGCTGGCCC
>CAXUBD010000245.1:3984-4225 GCA_964249225.1 uncultured Verrucomicrobiota bacterium
GCAATTGATGCAGGATCGGAACACGCAAATCGCCCGGATCACCATCAAAGATCCCACCGCTCCGCCGCCACTGACCACCCGTGTAATTCAGCTCAAATATTCCAGCACTTCCAACATGACGGAAGCCGTGCAATCAGTTTTTACGGACAAGCGCAGCCGGGTGTTGCCCGACAACCGCACGAGCCAGTTGGTGGTGGTGGCCACCGATCCGGAACAAGCATCGGTGGATACGCTCATCAAC
>CAXUBD010000246.1:0-1379 GCA_964249225.1 uncultured Verrucomicrobiota bacterium
CACAAGCGCTCTGAATCGGAAATTCAACGGCTCACTTCGCAGAATCCAGAATCCCGAATCCAGAATCCAGAAATTCAAAAATCTGCGCACCAGATTTTTGAATGCCTAAATCTGGTCGCCGCGCTCGGCGCAAGCGCGGAATTGCTCGCGCCGCAGCTATTCGTGACATCGGAAGAAATTGAATCCGCCAAGAAAAAATTCGCGCTGGAGAAAATTACTGCGCCAATTTTCGGTCTGAATCCCGGCGCGGAATACGGCCCGGCCAAACGCTGGCCAGCGGAAAAATTTATCGCCGCCGCAAAAGAAATTCAACAGCGCACAAATTGCGTCTGGCTGATTTTGGGCGGCAGAAATGATGCTGAACTTGCCGGACGCATTGAATCGAAAATCACAGATCACGCATCACGAATCACGCGTCAAAACCTTGCTGGCAAAACAACTCTGCGCGAACTCATGGCGTTGCTCAAATCCTGCCGCGTCCTGCTCACGAACGACACCGGCCCGATGCACGTCGCCGCCGCGCTCGGCACGCCGGTCGTCGTGCCGTTCGGCAGCACGTCGCCGGAACTGACCGGGCCGGGTTTGCCGGGCGACGCGCGAAATAATTTAATAAAATCTGACGTGCCATGTTCGCCGTGTTTTCTGCGCGAATGCCCGATTGATTTCCGTTGCATGAATGGCATCAGCGTCGAGCGAGTGATGGATGCTGCATTGCAAGCTGTCCGCTGATTTGATTTTCCGCCCGCGAAAATTCTTCTTGACGTTTTCGGCCAGCTGTCATAGTGTCCTATGTCAGTCACCACGTATGCTCCTGCAAATTGATTTCAAGTCCGGCAAGCCGGTTTATCTGCAACTGGTGGATCAGATCCGCTACGCCGCCGCGTCGGGCGGGCTGCGCACGGGCGAACCGCTGCCGTCCATCCGTCCGCTCGCCGAGGAATTGCGCGTCAACCGCAACACCGTCGCCAAGGCTTACGCGGAACTGGAAAATCAGGGCGTCATCGAGACGATTCCCGGCAGGGGCTGTTTTCTCAAGGAGAGCAATTCGCCGTTCACCAAATCCGCGCGCGCAAAAATTTTGACGAAAGAAATTGACGAGGCCGTCGTCGCCGCACACCACCTGCAAGTGGATCGCGACGCGTTTCTCGCGCTCGTCAAGGAACGGCTCGACAACTTTGAACGCAAGGTGAAGGAGAAAAATGAACAGTGAAGCGCAGGCCAACAAAATTCGTAGCGGCGGGGGGGGGCGGCGGCGCGGACCTCCGGGGCCAGGGGGGGGTGAAGACAGGCCACCAGATCGGGCAGCGCCATGCTGGAGATCACCTGCCCGCCGCCGACGCGCCGCTCCTCGCCGCCCTGGTGGAAGACCACCGTGTGAC
>CAXUBD010000246.1:1389-4201 GCA_964249225.1 uncultured Verrucomicrobiota bacterium
CTGCCGAGACGCCGCTACGCCGAATTACAATTGAGGTGAAACCATGAATACTGACTCGCCCGTCATCGAAATCAAAAACCTCACGCGCAGTTACGGCAAGCATGACGCCGTCAACGGCCTGTGGCTCAACGTGCGCGCCGGAAAATGCTACGGCTTTTTTGGCCGCAACGGCGCGGGCAAAACGACGACGATTAAATGCCTTTTGAATTTGCTGCGACCGAACTCCGGCGACGTGCGCGTGTTTGGGCTCGACCCGCAGCGCAACGAAGTCGCCATCAAATCGCGGCTGGCTTACGTTCCCGACGTCGTCGCGTTTTATCCGTGGATGACCGTGCGCGACACGCTGGAATACTTTGCGTCGTTCCGCAAAAACTGGAACCGTGACATCGAAAGCGATTTGCTGAAGCGCTTCCAACTCGACGCCAATAAAAAAACTCCAAGTCTATCGAAAGGCCAGCGAACACAACTTGCGCTCATCGGCGCGATCTGTCCCGAACCGGAACTGCTTGTGCTCGACGAGCCGACGAGCGGCCTCGACCCGATTGTGCGCCGACAATTCATAGAGACCGACATCGGCGCGTATCAATCTGGCCATCCCGGCCGCCGCACGGTTTTTGTTTCCACGCATTTGATTTCCGAATTTGAGGGATTGATTGACGAATTCACGATCATTGAAAACGGCAAAAATCTTTTGACGATGGAAGCCGACGCCGCGCGCGACCGTTTCCGCAAAATCCGCGCGCGCTTTTCTGAAATGCCGAAACTCGATTTTTCCGGCGCTTTGAATGTGAAACAAAACGGACGCGAAGTGGAAATTCTCGCCGACGGGAATAGCGAGCAATTGCTGGAAAAATTAAAATCGCTCGCGCCGGAAGAATTGAAATGCGAATCGCTTTCGCTTGAAGAAATTTTCGTGGCCTCGGACATTTTTAAAAAAGCGAAAACATGAACGCGTTTGTCAAAAAAGAAATCCGTTTAATGGGGCCAAGCTTCCTTGCTGTTTTAGCATTGTCAATTTTAGTGCCGTGGTTGTCTTTGAAAGACCCGGATGCATCATTTGCGTGGACGCCATTTTTTATTTTCTTCGTCATGATTCTTTTAGCGGTGGATTCTTTTGGCCGCGAATTTAGTCTGGGAACATTTTCTTCACTGATGTCGCAACCAATGGAACGCCGTCAAATCTGGCGGGCCAAAATCGCTGTTTTATTTTCGGCGGCAGCACTGATTTTAATCGGCTATTTTATCAGCAGCGATTTTTTATTTCATCACGCGTTGAAAGAATTGATATGGAAATCAAATCCCAAAATAATCAGTGCGGATTTTCGCAATGCAATGTTTGCCGGCATTACGGTCATGCTGGTTGCGCTGTCCGGCGGATTGTGGACAACGCTGCTGCTTCGGCAAATCGCCGCTGCATTTTGGATCACGTTGATCGTTCCGATGGGAACGCTAATGCTCATTGCTTTGGTGATGTCCAAATTTTTCGACTCGGCTTCCGACATTATTGTTTTCAGCGTTATTTATAGCGCGGCGGGAATTTATGCAATTTCGGGTTTTTTATTCGCGCACCGGCTGTTGCATCGCGCGCAAGACGCGGCTTGGACGGGTGGAATCATTTCATTTTCAAGCTGGCGCTATTTTGAAAGCGGTTTAAGAACATCCGTTTCAGTGCGTCGGCAAAAACCATTTTCCGCGCTGCTGAAAAAAGAATTTCAACTGCAAAGCATCAGCCTGTTTTGCGCGGGCGCATTGCTGGCGCTGCACATCGGCGTTTTTATTTTGCGGGCGTGTTATGGCAATTTTCATAAAAATGAGCTGGCCGATGTGTTCTCGGAATTTTTCTGGACGTTTTGGCTGGTGATGCCGCTGGTCATCGGCTGCATGGCCGTGGCGGAAGAACGCAAACTCGGCGTGATGGAAAGTCAATTTTGCCTCCCAGCTTCGCGGCGTTTTCAGTTCATCGTCAAATTTATTTTGGTCATGGTTTTTGGCGTAGTGCTCGGCGGTTTCATGCCGATGCTTTTGGAAATGCTGGCGGCGCATTTGGGCGCGCCCAATGAATATTTCAAGCCGGATGCCAGTTATGACACCGGAGCGTTTTTCAGTTTTACGCCCATCATTTTCATGACGGTTTTATCGGCGGCTTTGGCGTTGATCGGATTTTTTGCCTCGACGCTGGCTAAAAATTTCCTGCAAGCCTTGAGCATCGCCATCGTCAGCATCGTGGCGGCATTTTTGTTTGAACAATTTCTGGGTGGAAATTGGTTTCAACCCCGCTATGGAAATGAAGAGGAAAATCCAGTGCTTTGGGGCATGAAATTTTGGGGTGCGATTCTGCCAATTTTCATCGGCGTTCTGACAATCATCATTTTTATTCCGTGGCTGGCGGCGCGCAATTTCAATCACTACCTCGAAAGCACACGACTTTGGCGGCGCAGCATTTTTGGCATAATCGGCGCAATTTTATTTGTGTTTGCGAGCAGCGCGCTGATTTACAATCGCGTTTGGGAAATTTTTGAACCGGCGGAACCGCCGCATGGCGCGGCGAAATTTTCTTTGTCAGACGCGCCAAAATTGCAAGGCGATCTTCAAGATAATATCCAAGTGCGAATTCCTAACGGTCGGATTTGGTTTGAAAGTCTGTGGGATTTCTATCCTGAAGATCAAAGCAGCCATTGGAAATATGTCTGGTGGTTTATCAATCGGCCTTTGCCGAAAAGCGCCGGGCCGGAGCAATTCAGGGGCGGTTCAAATTGGATTTCGGTGGTCGGCGGAAGGCGTGTTGCTTTTTGGGGACCGGAAACAAATGGTA
>CAXUBD010000247.1:0-4147 GCA_964249225.1 uncultured Verrucomicrobiota bacterium
GACAAGGAATGTTCCACGGCCAAGATCGCTTTGCTTGCGTTTGCCCGGGAATCGCGTGCCCACGTTTATTCGAGCGGTCCGCTGGACGGCAAATCATATCACAAACATTACAAACTTTTGTTCATCTCATGGATTTCAACAGACATTCCGGAAAAACACGATTCAAAGAAAGCAGCGAATTATCAGAGTTGGGCCGCGGAATGTGACTTGGCAAATTTTCCATCCACAAACACAACTTCGATGACGACGAACACGAACGCCACGGGCATGTAAGCAACAGTTTTTTCCTGGCACGCAAATTACGCGTGTTAAATCTTGCGGGTGAGATTTCAACGGCACTGGACGATAATTCAAGTGAAGAACGATCAAATTTCTCCCGTTATCGCCAATTGGCTCGCGCAAAAATTCGGTTCGCCTACCAAACCGAAAATTTGGGCGCGCAAGACCCGGCGACACACCGAAAACTATTTCTGAAAGGCGCACGCAGCTCGCGGGTTTTGCCGTCGCCGTTTTTCGCGTCGCAGGAGTTGCGGCAACTTGGGCCGGACGCGACGCGGCTCGCCGAGGAGATTCGTCGCTTGATGCACAGCTACGACATGGACGGTATTCAACGGTTGCTGGTGAAAATCGCTTTGCCGGAAGCTGCCGGACAAACAGAAAAAATTTCCTGAAAATGCAATCCGCTGCTCACGTCGAAAAAATTTTATTGGTGGACGATGTCCCGGGCAATCTTGCCGTGCTGACTTCCGCGCTCGAACCAGAAGGCTACGAAATTCTTGCTGTGCCGAACGGCGCGACCGCCTTGAAAGTCACGGCGAAGGCGCAGCCGAGCTTGATCCTGCTCGACATCATCATGCCGGAAATGGACGGTCTCGAAACGTGCCGGCGGCTGAAACAAAACGAGGCGACGCGCGACATCGTGGTGATTTTCATCACGGCGCGCGGTGAAATGGAAAGCGTCGTGGAAGGTTTTCGCACGGGCGGATTGGATTACATCATCAAGCCGTTTCAGGCGGACGAAGTGTTGAGCCGCGTGAAAACGCATCTGCGTTTGAACCGGCTCACGCGCGAGCTGCTGGAAAAAAATCACGCGCTGGAAATTCGCACGGCGGAACTCACGGCGGAAATGCAGCGCCGCGAGCGCGTGGAAAACGAATTGCGCCACGCCGATCACAAGCTCGCGGCGTTTTCAGATCTTGAATCCGCGCGCGGAAATCTCGCTGGCATGGTCGGCGGCAGCGGGCAAATTAAAAAAATCATTGAGGAAATTCGGCGGCTGCATCAGTTCGCGAACACGAGCGTTTTAATTACCGGCGAGAGCGGCACGGGAAAAGAATTGGTCGCGAGGGCGATTCACTTTGGCAGCACGCGCGCGAAGGCGCCGTTCGTGCCGGTGAATTGCGTCGCGATTCCTGCCGAACTGGCGGAGTCCATTTTGTTCGGCCACGTCAAAGGCGCGTTCACGGGCGCAACGGCGGATCGCAAAGGCTGTTTTGAACTCGCGGACGGCGGCACGCTGTTTCTGGACGAGATCGGCGACATGCCGGTATCGCTGCAAGTGAAATTGTTACGCGTGCTAGAAGACGGCTGCGTGACGCCCGTCGGCGGCGCGGAAACGCGGCGCGTGGACGTGCGCGTGGGAGACATTTACACTCTAGAATGGGCGGTGAGCAAAACGGTTGTGAATGGAATTGACGTCGGTCTGACTGGCTATTATCAGCAACAGGTAACGGACATCGAGGGTCCGACTTGGTATGGGCCAACCTATTTTAGCGAACGGGTTCACGTCGCTGGCATTGGTCCTGAAAGGCTGCCTGTCCGAAATGGGGGCTGGCTGCTTCTTTGCGCTATGCCTATGAATTTTCAGCCATGGATCATCCTCAGGGAAATTTAATTACTTTGACCGTCACAAAATCATTTTAATGGAAATCGTCGGAAAAAATTGTCGTGTGTTTTAATTCCCCGTCTTCAATTCCACCACGTCATGCGGCGCGGCCTCGCGCATGCCGGCGGGGCTGACGCGGATGTAACGCGCTTTTTCACGAAGCTGTTCCAGATTTTTCGCGCCGAGATAACCCATGCCGCTCTGGATGCCGCCGATGAGTTGCGCGAGCACGCGATCCACCGGGCCGCACGCCTCCTTGAGCGCCTCGACGCCTTCGGGCGCGACTTTTTGCGCGGGATTTTTTTCGTGGCCGTAACGCGCCGCGCTGCCGGATTTCATCGCCGCCATGCTGCCCATGCCGCGATAATGCTTGTAAAGTTTGCCGCTGATTTCGACCACTTCGCCGGGCGCTTCCGTGCAGCCGGCAAAAATCCCGCCGCAAATCACCGCCTGCGCCAGCGTCAATGCCTTCACGATGTCGCCAGATTTCGTGATGCCGCCGTCGGCGAGAATGGAAACTTTTTTCTTCGCCGCCGCGAGCGAACAAACGTAAAGCGCGGTCATTTGCGGAATGCCAACGCCCGCGACAATCCGCGTCGTGCAAATGGAACCGGGACCTTGCCCGATTTTGATCGCGTTCGCGCCGCAGTCGGCGAGAAATTCCACGCCCGCCGCGCTCGTGACGTTGCCGGCGATGAGCGACAATTTCGGAAACGCGTCGCGCAACATTTTCACCGTGTCGCCCACGCCTTTGCTGTGGCCGTGCGCGGTCGAAACGGCGATCACGTCCACGCCGCGTTCCACGAGCGCGCCGACGTGTTCGAGAATTCTTTTTTTGTCGAGTTCGCCAAACGCATTGCGCGTCGCGCTCACCGCCGCGCCGCAAACGAGGCGGAAATGCGCGTCGCGCGCGGGCTTGAACTGCGCGCTGCGTTCCTGCGTGATGCGTTCGACATCGCTCATCGTGAACAGTCCGCGCAAATGATCCTTGTCGTCCACGACGAGCAGTTTGTGGATGCCGGGATGCTCGTTGAAAAATTTGTCGGCGCGCGCGATGGCGTCCTTGCTGATCTCTTTCTGGCTGATGGTGTGGACTTGCGCGCGCGGCGTCAGCGCGTCGGCAATTTTGCGTTTGGCGTAGCGCGGCTTGACGACGTGGCCGGAAAGCAGGCCGAGCAATTTTCCTTTTTCGTCCACGACGGGAAACGTGCTGAAGCCGAATTTTTTCTGCTCGATCAACGCCAGCACGTCGCCGATGAATTGTTCGGGCGAAACTTTGATCGGTTCCTGGATCAAGCCGTGGATGTGATTTTTCACGCGGCTGACTTCGGAAAGCTGTTCGCGTTCCGGCATGTTGTAATGGATGAGGCCGAGCGCGCCGTTGAGCGCCATGGCGATGGCCATGCGCGATTCGGTCACCGTGTCCATGTCGGACGAGATGACGGGAATGTTCAGTTGCAAATTTTCCGCGAGCGTGATGTCGAGCTGCGTGTCGCGCGGAAGAATTTCGGAATACAACGTCGCGAGCGTGATGTCGTCGAACGTCAGGCCGATGTTGCTGTTCGCAGGGAAAAATTTATCCGCCGGTTGGTAGAACGGATCGTCGAGACTGGAATTGCGCGTCGCTGCCATGTCAGAAAATGCCTGCTGACCGGCGGCTTTGGCAAGCAATTTTTTCGGAGGGACGAGTTCCAGGAGTCCCATTTAAATCAAAAGTTTGGAACTCGTGGAATTCGTCCCTCCGAAATCAATCGGGATAGCCGTTCGGATTTTTTTTGTGCCACGCCCACGCGGTGGCGACGATGTCTTCGAGCTTGGGAAATTTTGGTTTCCAGCCGAGTTCGTTGATCGCCTTGTTCGCGGCGGCGACGAGCTTGGGCGGATCGCCGGGACGACGCGGTTTTTCAATAATGGGAATTTTTTTGCCGGTAATTTTTTCGCACGTCTGGATGACTTCGCGGACGGAATAGCCGTCGCCATTTCCCAGATTAAAAAATCCGCTCTTGCCCGGCTGCAATCCGAGAATGTGCGCCTGCGCCAAATCGCGGATGTGAATGTAATCGCGGACGCACGTGCCGTCGGGCGTCGGATAATCCGTGCCGAAAATTTCGCACTGTGATTTTTTTCCGAGCGCGACGAACAGCACGTTCGGAATCAAATGCGTCTCGATGCGATGATGCTCGCCGAATTTTTCGCTCGCGCCGGCGGCGTTGAAATAACGGAACGCGACAAATTCCAATCCGTGAAGCTGGTGATACCACG
>CAXUBD010000248.1:0-4138 GCA_964249225.1 uncultured Verrucomicrobiota bacterium
ATCTGGCCCATTGTCCCGTCGGCCGCGGTGACCCCGCCGGTCTGCGTGCCTTCGCCGCGTCCGGCGTGGCGGTCTTGCGCGACGGCGCCGGCGAAGTCGTCGCCGTTGCCTGCCTTCATGTCCATGTAAAAATCCCCGCGCGCGGAAATTTTTTCGCCGAGCAGGATCGTGTCGCTCGGATAAATGATGTCATTTTCCTTGAGGCCGGTGGGATAAGTGCCCGCCAGATAAAGGCCGGTGAAATCCGCCGGGCCGAGCCGGTTCAAGAAATAATCGTTCCAGCCGTTGATAAAATAACTGCGCGGCGCGGCGTCGGCGACGTTGTTGGAGGGGGCGATGGTGGCGGGCGAATTGGTGATTTCGCTGGGACACAGGAGCGACTTGAGACTTTTGCCGTAATAATCATAAAATTTATCCGGCCAGCGCGAGGCGGTGAGGTGTGGCGGCAGCGTGCCCTGGCTGTCATCCACATATAAGCGCATGGCCACGCCAAGCTGGCGGAGATTGTTTTCGCAGGCGATACGCTTGCCCGATTCTTTGGCGCGGCCCAAGGCCGGCAGCAGCATTGCCGTAAGAATGGCGATGATGGCGATGACTACGAGCAGTTCGATCAGCGTGAACGCGCGGGACGGACGGCGTGAATTATTTTTTGCTTCGCCCATGACTAATCCCTAGACGCAGGATCGGTGCAAAAGGTTAAATTTTTCCGCCGGCAATCTTGTGATTTGACGACGGATTGACAATGCCGGTGCGGACGCTTTAGTATCCGGTTCGCGCGAGCCTTCAGGCTCGCCGCGCCAAACCGCAATACGCGTAGGCGGGCGTAGTTCAATGGTAGAACGGCAGTTTTCCAAACTGCTCACGAGGGTTCGATTCCCTTCGCCCGCTCCATTTCCACTTTTTGCGCCAATGCCTTCGCGAATTTCTGACAATTTTAAAAAGCCTTACTGCTAACGCCATTGCTAAAAAATCCGTTGATTTCAGCTACGTCGAGTGCGCTGATTCGGAATATTTCTATCGCCACAATTTGATTTCATTTTGTAAAAAATGGGTAGAAAAAATCCCTATGAACCCGCAGAATAAAACCGATTTGCAGTTTAAGCGGAATGCGTGGCGCGAGCAAAAGTATCCAATCGAACAATACGTTGTCCCTAGCTTCACCAACCACTCTCGGACGTGTAATCGTTACGGATTTTTAGCCGTGGCGCGCAGAATCGGCGTAACGCGAGTGCCAATCAATTCAATGGACTGCATGAGCTTCGCGTGCGGCAATGAAGCAACATCCATCTGGAAGCTGATCCGATTGATGCCGCCCAATGCCTCGCTGTGTTCGAGAATTTTTTCAGCCACTTCTTCGGGGTTGCCAACCATCAATGCGCCGTGCGTGCCAAGTAGCGCATTAAATTGTGCGCGTGTGACCGGCGGCCAGCCGCGTTCCTTGCCAATTTCAGTGAACGCTTTGGCATAGCCTGGGAAGAAATCTTCAACCGCCTGTTGCGTCGTTTCCGCGACGTAACCCAAGGCATGAACACCGACTTTAAGTTGCGCGGATGCGTAACCCGCTCGGCGTCCCGCCTCGCGGTAGAGATCAACAAGCGGACGGAAGCGGCGTGTTTCACCACCGATGATGGCGACCATCAATGGAAGCCCCAAGGCACCAGCGCGCGCAAAAGATTCAGGTGTCCCACCCACCCCAAGCCAGATCGGAAACGGATTTTGGAACGGTCTCGGATACACCCCTTGACCGGTGAGTGGGGCACGATGTTTGCCGGACCAATGAACCAGTTCGTTTTCACGGATGTTGAGAAGCAAATCGAGTTTCTCTGCAAACAACGAATCGTAATCTTCAAGTTTCAGACCGAACAATGGGAACGACTCGATGAACGAGCCGCGTCCGACGACCATCTCCGCCCGGCCTTGTGAGAGCAGATCCAACGTGGCGAATTGCTGGAAAACGCGAACAGGATCGGCAGCGCTCAAGACCGTCACGGCGCTGGTGAGCCGGATGCGATTCGTTCTCGCAGCAGCAGCGGCGAGGATGACCGGCGGAGCCGAGTCGAGAAATTCACGACGGTGATGTTCACCGATTCCGAAAACGTCCAAACCAACTTGTTCGGCGTGTGCAATCCGGTCAATCAGATGGCGAAGAGCTTCCGATGAATTGCCAGCGAGACCAGCCGCATCATTCGTAAATGCGGTGGCGAAGCTGTCAATGCCGACTTGCATATTTTGTCGTTTGTTGATTTTTGAATTTGTCATTTCAATTAAATGCCACGCCAGTCAAATTCAAAAAAATCAAACCGGTGGCGGATTTCGTTCGACAAAAAGAGGCCGGCCACAATTTCATACGAGCGCAAACGGTCTTCCAGCCGGTAGAAATCCGAAAACAAAATCAACTCGTTTGCGCGTGTAAGTTCCAGAAATTCCTCCAACTTGCGCCAGCCAAAACGCCGGCAGCCCCACTTCTTCGTACATTGCGCGAGGGTGAGCGAATTGCTGAAACTTTCCGCAACCGTTCCGCCTACGCGAACCGACGCGAGGTCGAGGACCGAAGGCACGATGTCGGTGTATGGTTTCATCAGATCGCCGGTAATATAGTCGGCATATTGATTTTTGAAACGTATTTGATGATTTTCGCATGAAAATTAAACTTATCGAAAGCTGAAACATTTGGCCGTTCCCGCGCGATGCACTGCGAATTGAGTTGCCGTTTGAATTGCAAAATACCAAATGGAATTAAATAATGAGTGCATAATGCAGTAAATTGGTTGCCGAAATTAAAGAAAAGCGGCAATAAAAATCGGCACCGGTTTAGCTAGAGAATGCTTGTAATTAGACAGCAACGCAGAGCTTTGAAGTTGCAGTTAACGCTGCGGAACAACATTGACCAAAAATACAATGAAGACAGTGTGACAGGATTAAAGCTGCGGAATATTTAATTATGAGAGCAATCTGGAAAGGCACGATCAGTTTTGGCTTGGTATCCATTCCTATTTCACTTTATCCCGCTTCACGGCGTGAAGATTTGAAATTCCATCTGCTGCGCGGTTCCGATTTAAGCCGCGTCAATTTCAAACGCGTGGCCGAAGCGGACGGCAAAGAAGTTCCGTGGGATAAAATCGTCAAAGGATATGAATATGAAAAAGACAAGTTCGTCGTCCTAAAAGACGAAGATTTTACACGCGTGGATGTCGAAGCCACGCAGACAGTGGACATCATAAATTTTGTCGAATTGGATGCGATTAACCCGCTGCTGTTTTATAAACCGTATTTTATGGAAGCCGGAAAAGGCGGAGACAAAGCCTACGTGCTTTTGCGGGATGCGCTGGCCGCTTCAAAAAAAGATGGCATCGCCAAAGTTGTCATAAAAGTCCGCCAACATCTCGCGGCCATCAAACCCCAGCAAAATGGTTTGATGCTTGAACTCATGCATTTTCCCGAAGAGCTGCTCGACGCCTCCGAAGTCAAAGCGCCCGCTGCGAAAAGCGCGAGCAAGCCGGAGATGAACATGGCGACGCAACTGATTGAAAGCATGACGACCGATTGGAAACCCGGGATGTATCATGATGACTACCACGATGCGCTGGAAAAACTGATTGAAAAGAAGATCCAGCACGGAGGCGATGCCACGCCTGCTGCAAAAAGTGCGAAGAAACCGTCGAACATCGTTGATCTGGTTTCCGTGCTGCAACAAAGTATCAAGGAAACGCAGGCCAAGGCAAAATCCAAAACCCCGGCGCGCCGCAAAGCCGCCTGAAGGCCATGTCGCTCAAGGAATACACCCGCAAGAGAAATTTTGGAGAAACCGCCGAGCCAAAAGCATCACGCGGAAAACAGTCAGGACATCGTTTTGTCATCCAAAAGCACGCTGCGTCCCGTTTGCATTACGACTTCCGGCTGGAAATAAACGGCGTCCTAAAATCCTGGGCCGTTCCCAAAGGTGTCCCCTTCGCGAAAGGCGAAAAACGGCTCGCGGTGCAGGTCGAAGACCATCCGGTTTCCTACATCAACTTTGAAGGCACGATTCCAAAAGGCCAATACGGCGGCGGCACGGTGATGCTGTGGGATCGCGGCTATTGGGAGCCCGAGGGCGATGCCGAGGCGATGCTGAAGAAGGGCGATCTGAAGTTCACGCTCG
>CAXUBD010000249.1:0-4068 GCA_964249225.1 uncultured Verrucomicrobiota bacterium
TGGGAATGTCGTGCATGGGCGTTATGACCGGGTTCATGTCCACAAAGCTTAAGTCCAGATTTGCCTGCGAGAGTCGGTAGCGCGCGCCTGCCGACCATTGTCTTCCCAATAATTGATCCGCCGTGAAAACCAGGGAATGCTCACGATAGTGCATGGACTGGCGCAATCCGGAAGTGTAGGGCGGATAACCATTGGTGATTTGATCGCCGTTGTAAATGAACGCGCCGGCCACATCGTTTAACTTGGAACATAAAATTTCCCCTGATAATGCCAGATATGTTCCCGTATCAAAATTTTGTTCCAGCGAGACATCAAAGGTGTCAAATTGCGAGCCGCTGGTATCGCCGGCCACCGATTCGGGGACGAGGCTGCGGAAGGCTTGATTGAAACCGGCCACCTCGGTTGGTTCCAGCCGTGAACTTTGGCCGTTCGCCAAGTCAGATAACGAACGCGTATAAGCAGCGCGAAAAGTCGTGTGGCTGGCGGGAGTCCAGATGAATCCAATCTTGGGCGAGAGTTGCCCGGTCGTTTTTTCCTGGTAGGAAAATGGTGTCGAGGCGACATCTGCCGGTTGATACAGATAATCATAGCTCAAGCCAAGGTTCAATGCGAAGAAATCGGCGATTTGCCAAGTATGATAGCCGTAAAGATTAAAATGATGGGTGTCTATCTTGAAATCCTGCTGGATCTCAAACGGGAAATTAGCGGGATCAAAAAGCACGCCTGACAAAAGATACCCTGCATAAGACTCAAGGTTTTGATAGTGGAAATCGCCCCATTCGTAGCGCGCTCCAATAATGGTGGTATGGTCGGCCTGTTCCCATATCTGCTGGAGTTCGGCGGAATACACTTCCGGGGAGATCTTTGCCTCGACACCATTGCCGAAAATTTTGAGGGCAGTAAGATTCCCGCCGGTGATAGCACCAATTAACTGCACCGCATCGGAGGTAGTATCCGATTCATCCGCCACCACTCGCGACGCCAGAAACAAGGTCTGGACACCCGGACTCCATTCGTGGTGATAACCTAAAAAAACATTCGGCTCCTGCTTTTCATCGAACCGGAAATCGGGCGACGCGCTGGCTTGATTGTAATACTGGTTGTTGTCGCCGTAATTGATTTCAGCCAGTTGAACCGCCGCGAAGAGGCTGTCTTGAGCGGACAATTGCCACTTCAAGTTGACATCGAACTCGCGACTTTCAAAATCGTTATTGGGCCGCTGGCCGGGATCGTAACGGTAAGAAGTCCCCACACTGTAACTAAATTTATCCGACGTGTAGAATTGTTCGGCCTGTTCCGTCCACGCGCCTCGGCTCAAATAGGTGGTGTCGGAAATAAGTCCCAAATGATTCCGGTCGAACAAACGGGCATAAGGTTGTTCCGAAATGATGGAAGACATCCAGCCCGCACTGGCGGCCGCAAGCAGGTTGGCGATCCAAAATTCAGAAGCCGCCGGGGCATCGTAACGCAAATTGCTCCAGTTCGGATCGCGGAGCTGCTCGTAGCTGTTCGCCAGAAAAAGATGCGCGGAATAATTTTCATAATCAGAACTCACCGCGCGCCCGGCTTCGCGCAGGCTCACGTCGAACATGCCCGCATCCTTGTATATGCCCGCCAGATTTGCGCTGCGCACCGCGCTGTCCTGGTCCAGCAAAAGCTGCGAGCGATAGACGCTCCGATTATCGTTCAGTTTCTGCGACTTTTCCAAATCGCGAATCGAATCGTTGACCTGATTATTTTCCTGATTGAGCAATGCGGAATACAGCCACGCCGTCGGGTCGTTCGGGTCCATTTTTTTTGCCAGCTGCAATTCCTTGGTCGCGCGCGGAAAATCGCCGCTGTTCGCATAAGCTTTGCCAAGATAACTCCTCAATTCCGCGCGCTGCGGTTCGAGCGCGGCGGCGACCAATAAATCCTCGCGCCCGCCGTTCGCGTCGCCGTTGCTGATGCGGCAGATGCCGCGGCCCAGCCATGCGTTGCCCAGCGCGGCATCGGCGGCCAGCGCGCGGTCAAACCAGATGATCGCCTCGTTTTTTTTGTTTTGCGCCGCGAGCAAAAAGCCTTTTAACGCGAGCGCCTGTGCGTTGCGCGGCGCCAGCGCGAGGCTTTCGTCCAACGCTGTCAATGCGTCCTGCGTGCGGCCAAAGCTGAATTCAAGTTCGGCCACGCGTGCCCAAGCAAAACTAAATTTTGGCGAAACCTTCACGGCTTGTTTGGCGAAACTCAACGCCTTTTGCAACGACAATTCGCGGACGGCGAGCGATTGCGAGAAATAAGAATCGGCGAGCAATTCCGACGCGAGTTGCGGCTGGCTGTGCAAAAGTCCCGGTTGCCGTTTCACCGCGGAAACCAACTGACGCAAGGCATTGGCGAGTTGTTGTGGGCGCCCGGATTTTTCGGACATGGAAGAAAGGGTTGCTTCGGCTTTTTCCACTTCGCCGACCGACAGCAGCAGCGCCGCTTGATAGACACGTTCGCTGTCGGAAATGTTTTTCCGTCCGCCGGGATACTTTTTCAGCGCCGCCGGCAAATCGCCGGCGCGATACGCGGCAAGCGAGTCCGCCAGATTTTTTTGTTCATCCGTCGAAAGTTGTAATTCATCCGGGTCAATCACCGCCGGATAATAAAAGCACCATTGTAATAGATTGTTGGCGATGAAGCCGGCGGTGCGAACCGGCGCGTGGCCCGGCGTGGCGACGGCTTGTTCGCCGTTGGTGAGAATCAACGTGGCCTGGTCATTGCCGAATTTTACCTTGCCGTCCACCAATGACAGTGTCGTCCGGTCCGCGTCATCCACGGCGAGAACAAACTCGGTGCCTTCCACGCCTGCGACCGCGCCACGCGTGATGATCTGGATCCGCCCCGGCTGGTCGCGATGAAAGAACGAAATGATGCCGCGAATCAAATGCAGTCCGCATTGCGCGTTCGGCGAATTGGGCGGCAACAGTTCCAGTTCGGTTGAGGCACCAAAGGGCACAATGCTTTGGCCGCTCCAGTAAAGCGCGACGCGGCTGTTTTCGCCGGTGCGCAGCCGGTCGAACGGATGCAACTTTTGATCGGCATGCGCGGGTGTCCAAACCGTCGAGCCGGCGCCGGAAATTTCCACCGTGCCTTGAAGTTCCACGATGCGGATTTCATCCGCCGTCGCCTCATCGGTCGCGGATTGCGCCAATGAAATTCCCGTCCAAGTCGCGAAGCATACGAATATCGCGACAAGCAAAACCCTCTGACCGGCGCTGGAAAATAATTTCAAGTGCTTCAGTTGCATCCTAAAACAAGCCGCGATACAAGAACAAATAATGCGGCGCAGTTCAATTAAATTCATTTGCCAACCGGCATGCGCGGTTACATTGTTTCACTCATGACGACGGTAGAGCCGACAGATGAGTTGATTCCGACGCGTGCGACTTTGCTTCTCCGCCTTAAAAACTGGCAGGATCAGTCGAGCTGGCAGAATTTTTTCGATATCTATTCCAAACTCATTCGACGCGTGGCCGTCAAAGGCGGCCTGACCAGGGCCGAAGCGGACGAGGTGGTGCAGGAAACGATGATTGCCGTGGCCAAGCACATGCCTGCATTCAGATATGACCCGGCGGTCGGCTCCTTCAAGGCGTGGTTGCTGAACCTGACCCGCTGGCGGATCGCCGACCAGCTTCGCAAGCGGAAAGATTTTCAAGCGCTCATGCCGCTGGCGGTAGAAACTTCATTGGGAACCAACCTGACGAATGAGCCGATTGACCCGGCCAGCCAAAATTTGGACGCGCTTTGGGAAGCCGAATGGGAATTTAACCTGCTGGAAACCGCCGTTGCCAAAGTGAGACGTCGCCTGGACCCGAAAAAATACCAGATTTTTGATTTTATCGTGAACAAAGGGTGGTCATCGGAAAAAGTATCCGTTGCCTTTGGCATTCCCGTGGAACAAGTCTATCTGGCAAAACATCGGGTGACCGAGCAAATCAAAGAAGAAGTGGAACGGTTGCGGCGAGAAATGATCTGACCACTGTCACGCGCTCCTCTGGGTTTCCCCGCACCAAGTTCAAAACTTCATAGATTCCGCTGTTTTTACAG
>CAXUBD010000250.1:0-4025 GCA_964249225.1 uncultured Verrucomicrobiota bacterium
GAAAAAGATTTGCCCAAAACAAAAAAGCCCGCAACGGGTGGCGGGCTTTGATTGCCGGATGGTAAATCGCGCCAGCCGGTAATCTTGAAAGAACCCCGCCCTTGCCGTGTCTAACTAAACCTTTGAACATGTATTGCTACATGGGGAACTCGTCGCGACGCTTTCGACTTCCAGTGAAGGCGTGTCGGCCACATCTCAACTCGCTCCGTGATCGTTTAACTTACGGTTCAAGGATTGCTTCGAATCACGAACAGGGCAGGAAAATTATTTTATTCAAAGAGCATCTTAACTTCTGATTCCTTTATCGTCCCGCGCGCGAAATTACTCAAGAAATTTTTTTGCAAAAATTTCGCCTCTCGCAGTTGACAATTTACGACTGACGCACTAGCCGCAAACGTAAAAAACTTCCGCTCGCCCGCGCCAAATTATTTCATTAAGCTTTTCGCCGTTTCAAAAAATGATGACCAGCACGCAAATCCGCCAGTCGTTCCTCGATTTTTTCAAATCGAAGCAGCACACCATTGTCCCGTCGAGTTCGCTCATGCCGGATTCGCCCAATCTTTTGTTCACGAACGCGGGCATGAACCAGTTCGTCCCGATTTTTCTCGGCCAGACCAAATGTCCTTACACGCCCGGCCGCGCGGCGGACACGCAGAAGTGCATCCGCGCCGGCGGCAAGCACAATGACCTCGACGATGTCGGCCTCGACACTTATCACCACACGTTTTTTGAGATGCTCGGCGACTGGAGCTTCGGCGATTATTTCAAGCGCGAGGCGATTGACTGGGCGTGGGAACTCGTCGTGACGATTTGGAAATTTCCACCGCAACGCCTTTACGCCACCGTTTACAATCCTGACAAATCGAAAAATGATCCGAGCGAATTCGATCAAGAAGCGTGGAATTTCTGGGCAGAAAAGTTTCGCAATGTCGGACTCGACCCCGCCGTTCACATCGTCAACGGCAACAAGAAAGATAATTTCTGGATGATGGGCGAAACCGGCCCGTGCGGTCCTTGCTCCGAACTGCACGTTGACCTGACGCCGGACGGCGACACGCGCGGAAGCCTTGTGAACAAAGGCGATGCGCGCTGCATAGAAATCTGGAATCTCGTTTTCATCCAGTTCAACGCGAATCCCGACGGCACGTTCTCGCCGCTGCCCGCGAAGCACGTTGACACCGGCATGGGTTTCGAACGCGTGACTTCAATTCTGCAAGGCACGAAGAATTTTTCCGATTTTGCCAACGCCAAAATTTCCAATTACGAGACGGATATTTTCCGTCCGATCTTCGACGAATTGGAAAAACTTTCCGGCAAAAAATACGGCAGCACTTTGCCCGGCGACGCGATTACAAAAGTTGCAGACAACGAGCCGCTGAAAACTTCCGGCGAAGCGCGTGGAAACATCATCGAAGTCGAGGCCGAGGAACGCGGCGCGCACCACGGTTCGACCGGTGATGACGATGACGATTTTCCCGTCGCAACCGCCAGCGCGGAACAGATCGCGCTCGACATCGCCTTCCGCGTCATCGCCGACCACATCCGCACGTTGAGTTTTGCGATTGCCGACGGCATCCAGCCCGGCAACACCGACCGCAACTACGTTTTGCGCCGCATCCTCCGTCGCGCGGTGCGTTACGGCCGCACGCTCGGCTTCCGCGAACCGTTCTTCTACAAACTCGTGGACGTGCTCGCCGACACGATGGGCGACGTCTTCCCCGAAATCCGTGCGAAGAAAAAAATCGTGCAGGAAACGATTCAGCGCGAGGAAGAGGCGTTCAATAAGACGTTGGATCGAGGAATTCAATTATTTGAAGAAGCTGCTTTCCAACATAAATTGAATCAACAAGCTTCGCCTGATTTGTTCATTGAAGATCCAAGATTGGTTGGCAATGAGCCAAAAAGAAAACTTTCGATAAACTTAAAGGGCGAAATTTCTGGTGACTTTGCTTTCATGCTTTACGACACCTACGGTTTCCCGCTCGACCTTACTGAATTGATGGCGCGCGAACGCGGTTTGACCGTGGACAAAGAAGGTTTTGAAAAATTGATGGAAGAGCAGCGCGCCCGCGCCCGTGCCGCGCAGAAAAAAGAAGTCATTTCGCTTTCGCAAATCGAAACAACCTCGCCGACAAAATTTAAATTCTTTGAAAAATTGTAATAGTGCGCGCGCGTTCTCTAAGTCGTCAGCGTCAAAGACAAAACCGCCGTCGTGCTGGACACGTCGCCGTTTTACGCCGAGATGGGCGGCCAGGTCGGCGACACCGGCGAAATTTCCGGCGGCGGAAATCTTTGGCGGATTTCAAACACGCAAAAATCTGGAAACACATTTTTGCATTTCGTCGAAGGTGGTGATGCGCCGGCAGTCGGTGCAGGCGTCACACTTTCCGTTGAGAAACAGCGTCGCGATGCGATTCAACGACATCACACGGTCACGCATCTTTTGCATTGGGCGTTGCACGAAGTCGCGAGCAAAGAGGCTTCGCAGAAAGGTTCATTCGTCGGGCCGGACAAGTTGACGTTCGATTTCAACAGTGCGCCGCTCACGCCCGCGCAGGTCGCGGACATCGAGAAGCTCGTCAACGAACGCATCCTCGAAAACGCCGGCGTGTCGTGGACGGAAGTCGCGCACGCCGACGTGAAGCAGCGCAAGGACGTGATGCAATTCTTCGGCGACAAATACGGCGACACGGTGCGCGTCGTCCAAATCGGCGGTGACACGAAAAAATTAAACGGCTATTCGATGGAATTGTGCGGCGGCACGCACACGCGCGCGACGGGCGAGATCGGCCTGTTCCGCATCGTTGGCGAAAGTGCGATTGCGGCGGGTGTGCGCAGAATTGAAGCTGTTGCTGGTTTGACCGCTTACGGCTTGGCGAATGAGCAGTTGCAACTCATCCGCAGCATCGCGGGCAAGATCAATTCACCAGTTCATGAACTGGATAAAAAAATTGAATCATTGCTCGCGCACCAGAAGGAATTGGAAAAGTCGCTCAAGTCCGCGCAACAACGCGAAGCTGCCGGCAGCGCGAAAGATTTACTGGCAAAAGCGGAAACCATCAACGGCACTCCAGCAATCATCGCAAATGTTTCCGGCGCAGACGGCGACACGTTGCAGACCATCGTTGATTCATTGAAGTTACAATTCAAAGGTGTCGTTGTTTTGGGCGGCGCGAGCAATGGCGCGGTTTCATTGATTGCGGCGGTCAGTTCCGATTTCACCGCGAAAGTTCAGGCGGGAAAAATTATTCAAGCGATTGCGCCCATCGTCGGCGGCAAAGGCGGCGGCAGGCCGGACAACGCGCGCGGCGGCGGCAAGGACGCAAGCAAACTGGACGAGGCGCTGGCAAAAGTAAAAATGCTTTTGTAATTTTGTAACCTGTTGGCATTTTAGTTCGTCCTTACAAGCAATATGAAGAAACTTATCTGTTTGATCATTGCCGCGTTCGTGCTGGCGTCGGTTTCATCGGTGAACGCCGCTGGCTTTTCCAAACATCATCATGGCAAAAAAGCTGCCAAGCATCACAAAGTCCATCACCACAAGCGCGCTTGAAGACGCGCGTTGCCGATAAATTTTTTAAATTTATCAAAAATCCCCGCAGCTCGCGATGCGGGGATTTTTGTTTAGTGAAATCCGTTTTGAACTATTGAGCCGGTGGCGCGGGCAGGCCGCCCATTTTTTTCAGCATCATCTGCTGCATCATGGTTTGCATGTTGTCGTAGCGGGTATAGCCGGTGGCGGGCTGAACAAACTTGCGTCAGGCTTGGAAAAATTCAGGTCGCTGTAGGACATGGTAATCGTGTTGCCCTGGACGCTCATTTGGATTTGGATGGGAAAGTTTTTCAGGTCGGTGGCGTTCCACACGGTGAATTCATGCTGCTCGCCCTGTTTGTCGGTGACAACATCCTTGTTTTTCACACACGGATGGCCGGCGACGGTTGCCTCGCCTAATTTGGTGACCGCAACGGCGTCGTCCGCGTTCGTGGTGGCGGCCGACGCATCGGAGGTTATTTGCACATAGGAT
>CAXUBD010000251.1:0-886 GCA_964249225.1 uncultured Verrucomicrobiota bacterium
GTTTTCACCGATGGTTCGTTTTGCTACATCCCGAAAGGCGTGCGCTGTCCGATGGAACTTTCGACCTACTTTCGCATCAACGCCGCGAAGTCCGGCCAGTTCGAGCGCACGCTCATCATCGCGGACGAGGGTTCGCACGTCAGCTATCTCGAAGGTTGCACCGCGCCGATGCGCGATGAAAATCAATTGCACGCCGCCGTCGTCGAACTCGTCGCGCTGGACAATGGCGAAATAAAATATTCGACCGTGCAAAACTGGTATCCCGGCGACGAAAACGGCAAGGGCGGCATTTACAATTTCGTGACGAAGCGCGGATTGTGCAAAGGCAAAAATTCAAAAATCTGCTGGACGCAGGTCGAGACCGGCTCAGCGATCACCTGGAAATATCCAAGCTGCATTTTGCTCGGGGATAATTCCGTGGGCGAATTTTATTCCGTCGCCGTGACGAACAATTATCAGCAGGCCGACACCGGCACGAAGATGATCCACATCGGCAAGAACACGAGCAGCACGATCATTTCCAAGGGCATTTCCGCCGGGCACGGGCAGAACAGCTATCGCGGCCTCGTGAAAATCCAGAAGAGCGCGACGAACGCGCGCAATTTTTCGCAGTGCGACTCGATGCTCATCGGCGCGAAATGCGGCGCGCACACGTTTCCGTATATCGAGGTGAAAAACACGTCGTCGAGCGTCGAGCACGAGGCTTCCACTTCCAAGATCGGTGAGGACCAGATTTTTTATTGCAACGCGCGCGGCATCGCCACGCAGGACGCGGTCAACATGATCGTGAACGGTTTCTGCAAGGAAGTGTTCAAGGAATTGCCGATGGAATTCGCCGTCGAAGCGAAGAAACTTCTGGGCGTGAGCTTGGAAGGAAGAGTGGGAT
>CAXUBD010000251.1:896-4022 GCA_964249225.1 uncultured Verrucomicrobiota bacterium
GCTGAAAATTTTAACCACGGACAAACACAGTTGGACACGGATACAATTCCAGATTTGCGGCGTGGCGGGGAATCCAAACTATTTCTGAAATCAGAAACGGAAAAAATTATTGGCTTTGCGTTTGAAGTTTTAAATGAGCTTGGTCATGGCTTGAATGAAAAGATTTATGAAAATGCGCTGACGGTTCTGTTCAAGCAAAACCAAATTGCTTTTGATCAGCAGCGGCTATTTTCAATTTTATTTCGCAATGTGGAAGTTGGCGTATTTGTTCCAGATTTAATCGCATTCAGTTCAGTAATCATTGACACGAAAGTCATTGAGCGAATCACCGATCACGAACGCGGTCAAATGTTGAATTATTTGCGCATCACAAAACTGCGCGTCGGTTTGATTCTCAATTTCAAAAAAGCCCGGCTCGAATTTGAGCGCATTGTTTTATGATTTTTATCCGTGTTTATCCGTGTCCATCCGTGGTTAAAATAATTTTTTAGAAAATGAGCAAAACGATATTAGAAATCAAAAACCTCTCGGCGGGCGTCGAGGGCAAACAAATCCTCAAGGGCGTCAGCCTCACCATCAACGCCGGCGAAGTCCACGCCGTCATGGGCCCGAACGGCTCCGGCAAAAGCACGCTCGCCGCCGTGCTGGCCGGCCGCGACGGTTATGACGTGAACGGCGGCGAAGTGCTTTATTGCGGCAAGGATCTGCTCGACCTCGATCCCGAGGAACGCGCGCGCGAAGGTTTGTTCCTCGCGTTCCAGTATCCCGTCGAGATTCCCGGCGTGAACAGCACTTATTTTCTGAAGGCCGCGTTCAACGAGATCCGCAAGCATCGCGGCGAACCGGAACTCGACGCGATTGATTTTCTCGCGCTGGTGAAAGACAAGATGAAGCTGCTCGAACTCAAGGAAGATTTACTTAAGCGCTCGGTCAACGAAGGTTTTTCCGGCGGCGAAAAAAAGCGCGCGGAAATTTTCCAGATGGCTGTGCTCGAACCCAGGCTCGCCATCCTCGACGAGACGGATTCCGGCCTGGACATTGACGCGCTCAAAGTCGTTTCGCACGGCGTCAACGCTTTGAAACGCCCAGATAACGCGCAGCTCGTCATCACGCATTACCAACGCCTGCTGAACTTCATCGTGCCGGATTTTGTGCACGTTCTGGTGGACGGCCACATCGTGAAAACCGGCGGCAAGGAACTCGCGCTCGAACTCGAGGCGAAAGGTTACGATTGGATTTTAAAGGGCGCAGCCGTTACAGTTTGAAAATGAATCTCGACGAAACACAACGGCAGACAGTCGCCAAATGGATTTCTGAAGGCACAAAACTTTCGGAAATCCAGAAACGTCTTTTGGAACTCGGTGTGAAACTCACTTACATGGAAGTGCGCTTCCTCGTGGATGATTTGAAACTCACGCCGAAAGATCCAGAGCCGCCGAAAGTCGTCGCGCCGCCCGTTGCCACGCCCGCCGCAAATCCGGCCAAACTCACCGTTGAAAAAAATCCTGCGCCAGAGGGAACGCTGCCGGCTTCCGGCGTTTCCGTCAGCGTGGATCAAATCACCAAGCCCGGCGCGATGATCAGCGGCACGGTCAAATTCAGCGACGGACAAATCGCCGATTGGTATCTGGATCAAACCGGACGGCTCGGCGTCGTGCCGAAGCAAGCCGGTTACAAACCCTCCGCTGCTGACGTGCAGGATTTCCAACTGGCTTTGCAACAAGAAGTCGCCAAGCTCGGTTACTGAAATAAATTTTGAGTTTTAAGTTTTTTAATTTTTAGTTGAAACAACAGCATTTCGGTTCGACTAAAAACTCAAAATAAAAAATTCAAAACTTCGCCCGGACTTGGCACATTAAAACGCGATGCGCGAAAAATTCCGGGTCTGGGCGGAAACGCTCGAAACCTTCTTCCTCGAAGTCGTCTTCGAGGAACGCCATGATTTTCGCGCAAACCTGACGCGCGCGATTTTGTTCGGCGGCTCGAAAATTTTCCAAGTCCTCGTCAAGCTGCGCCGCTGGCTTTACAACGTCCGCATCCTCCGCGACAAAACCCTGGGCGTCCAAGTCATCGCCATCGGCAACCTCACCGTCGGCGGCACGGGCAAAACGCCGGTCGTCGAAAAATTCGCGCGCGAACTGCGCGACGCCGGGCGCACCGTCGCCATTCTTTCGCGCGGCTACCGCTCCAAACCGCCGCCGATCCATAAATGGCTGCTCAATAAAATTTTTTTCCGCGAAGACCAGACGCCGCCGCGCGTCGTGTCCGACGGCAAATCATTGTTGCTCGATTCTGAAACCGCCGGCGACGAACCTTACATGCTTGCGTCGAACCTGCGCGACGTCGTCGTGCTCGTGGACAAAGACCGCGTGAAAAGCGGGCGTTACGCGATTGAAAAATTCGGCTGCGACACGTTACTGCTCGACGACGGTTTTCAATACTGGCATTTGCGCGGCCGCCGCCACGATGTGGTTTTGATTGACCGCCAGCAGCCGTTCGGCAACGAGCATCTGCTGCCGCGCGGCACCTTGCGCGAACCGCCGTCGCACCTCGCGCGCGCGCAAACGATTTTCATCACCAAGAGCGACGGCAACACTTCCGAACTGCGCGAACGTATTTCAAAATTAAATCTATCCGCCGCCATCATTGAGTGCGTCCACCATCCGTTGTATCTCGAAGACGTTTTCACGGGCGAGCAAAAGGATTTGGATTTTCTGCGCGGACGCAAGGTCGCGTCGTTGAGCGGCATCGCGCAGCCGGAAAGTTTCGAGCAAAGCCTCGTGAAACTCGGCGCGAACCTCGTTTACTCCAAGCGTTTCACCGATCATCACCGCTTCACGCAGCAGGAAATTCTCAACACCATCAATCGCGGCAAAAAACGCCAGGCCGACACCATCATCACGACGCAAAAAGACGCCGTGCGCTTCCCAAAACTTGACCGGCGTGACCTGCCGATCTTTTTCATGCGCGTCGAAATAAAAATTGTCGCGGGCGCGAATGACTTTCAGGATTGCGTCCGCAAAATCTGTTTCCGCTGAAAATGAACGCGCTGATTTACGGCCTCGGCAGCGCGCTCATCGCGCTCCTGCAAGCGCTGCCGCTCGCGCTCGTCGCGCGGCTCGGTCG
>CAXUBD010000252.1:0-4017 GCA_964249225.1 uncultured Verrucomicrobiota bacterium
GGACTATTCATTACAATCCCCTTCAAGCCGAGCGATTCGGCATAGTTCGCGTAGGAAAATTTCGGCAATTCCTGCGACGTGACAAATTTTGGATCGCCGGCGAGCACGCGTTCTTCCCACGTGACCATGTTCAAATCGCTGTTGTTCAAAACCAGCACGATGAATCGCGGATCGCTCCAGCGTTTCCAATATTTTGAGATCGTGACGAGTTCGTTGATGCCGTTCATCTGCATGGCACCGTCGCCGGCGAGCGCAAAAACGACACGGGAAGGATGCGCGAATTTCGCGGCGATGGCGTATGGCACGGCGGGACCCATCGTGGCGAGATTTCCCGAAAGCGACGCCATCATGCCGGGACGGATTTTCAGATCGCGCGCAAACCACGTGGCGGTCGAACCCGAATCGGCGGTCAAAATGCAATTGTCCGGCAGGCGCGGCGAAAGTTCCCAAAAAACGCGCTGTGGATTCAGCGGCTTGGCATCGTTCATCGCGCGCGCTTCGAGAACTTTCCACCAACGGACGATTTCCTTTTCAATTTTTTCACGGAACGAACGGTCTTCCTTGCGTTTCAGAAGCGGCAGCAGCACGCGCAAAGTTTCCGCGCTGTCGCCTACGAGGCAGACGTTGGCGGGATAACGCAAACTCAACATGCGTTGATCAATGTCAATTTGGACGCATTTGGCCTGGCCTTCTTTTGGCAAAAATTCGGAATAGGGAAAACTCGTGCCGATCATCAGCAGCGTATCGCAATCTGTCATCATGTCATAACTCGGTTTCGTGCCGAGCAACCCAATCGAGCCGGTGACGAACGGCAAGTTGTCGGGCAACGCGGCCTTGCCGAGCAATGCTTTCGCGACGCCGGCGCCAAGAATTTCGGCGGCTTCAATCACTTCGTCGCCCGCGTGCAGCGCGCCCGCGCCGATCAAAATGGCGACGCGTTTTGCCTCGTTCAAAATTTTCGCCGCATGTTGCAAATCTTTTTCCGCCGGAATGATTCGCGGTTTGACGTGGCCCGCGCCCGAATGAATTGTGTTGTGCAAATGTTCCGGTTCTGCGACGGCTTTTTCTTCCTGCAAATCATTCGGGATGATAATGCAAGTGACGGTGCGCTCGGCCTTCGCGATGCGCAGCGCGCGGTCCACGAGGTGACGGATTTGCGCGGGATGCGAGGCTTGCTGGCAAAATTCACTGGCGACATCTTTGAAGAGCGCGGCCAAATCCACTTCCTGCTGATAATTTCCGCCGAGCGCCTGACGCGAAGATTGGCCGACAATCGCGACGACCGGCTGATGATCCATTTTCGCGTCGTATAGTCCGTTCAACAAATGAATCGCGCCCGGCCCGCTCGTCGCGAGGCAAACGCCGACTTCGCCCGTAAATTTTGCATGGCCGCACGCCATGAACGCGGCCATTTCCTCGTGACGCGTCTGGATGAAGTCGATTTTTTTTTCTGAATCTTTTTCCGCGCGTTCGAGCGCGCCCATGATGCCGTTGATACCATCGCCGGGGTAACCGAAGATGCGCCGCACGCCCCATTGACGCAGGCGCCCGATCAAAAAATCACTGCAAGTCTGGCTCATAATTATCAATTATTAAATGCATTCCAACAAAATAGCCAATGTCGTGCCACTACAAATGCGCATATATTTCATCGGTTAAGTTTTTGAGAAGTGCATTTCTCAATGCGGCATTGCAATATGCGGGTTATACAAGTCGGCTCAGCTTTGTGTAATTCCATCCCGAAAGGGCCCGCGCATTAAAATAAACTGCGTAGGGTTTCTGAATTGGTGAAAAACCATTTTTAAATCGAATTTTCTACGACTGACATTCATATTTTCTAATCCGACGATTTTAAAAAGGTTTGATACGAAAGGCATCATATTCTTTGGTTCCGGATTTTATTTTTATATTTGGATTGTTCTCACGTTGCCGTTCATTTTTGTGAAAATCGCTCAACACAATTTGGCAACATTGATGTGATCGGTTTCAAGCGATTTTCAAATGAGCTTGCCCGCGCATATTGATTTGCGCATAATGGTTCTCTGATTAAACGTGACGGGCGTTTTTTGCCAACGTGTATCTGTATTATCCGATGAACTGGTCTTCATGCGTATAGTCCAGAACATCAGTATAGAAAACGCAAATTGCAAAATTCTAAATTCAGCAATTACCAATGAATTTAATAGTTCGGGGCGTAGCGTAGTCCGGCTAGCGCGCTTGCTTGGGGTGTCAAAAACGCCATTTTCGCCATTTTTAACTCTGCTTCACAATGCTTATTTTTATCAATAGACACAATGGTTTTATGCTCTTTCATGTTTAACTTTCCTACACAGTTTTTGACGCTAAAAGCAGCATATAGTATAGAAAATCAGTATAGAAAAACTATTCAGTTTTCTTGGCCTGAAATTCATCAATTTTTTTTATTCCGATTTCTTCAATCGCGCTATCGCTTGTTGAAAGTGCTTTATATTTATCTGGCCGTCCTCGGATTCGTTCAACGGCCAGCCGCTCGAACGCGGCGCACAGTGGTTCTAAATGCTTTCCTTTTACAATGATGATTTGATCTTGAAAGCGAATTTGAACGACATCCTTGCTTTCATCGCGGCCAAATTTTGCGTGCTGGAAATAGCCGTAAGGGAAAAGATGGATTTCGGATGCTGTTTCGACACGCAGACATTGCGGGCCGGAGGCGGTGCGCCAGCACGTCAAATTCTTCTCCCATGCGTCTTTTGCTGCGTCATTCGGATCGTTTGTCTGTGTTTCCATAAATCAATTTTCTCGATTGGAATTTGAACCGCTTTAGGGCGACGGCTCTGAATAAATTTCGTGATGTAATTGCGAATCGGCGGCAGCAAGTTCCGCGACTTGCTTTGTGCAAATTCAATCGCTAATTCGCGGTCGCCCAAGCGACCGACATTTTCGCGCAACTGCGTCTTATCAGGCGTGAAAATTTTGACCGCCCGCGTTCCACGCGAAATCGTGACGAGCCATTGCTGATTATTCGTTGCGGCTTTCACCGATGAATCAGAAAACAAAACGTGTTCGACAGTTTTACCTTGCGAACCGTAAGACGTAATGGCGTAACCACGAACAAACTCACGATAATTTTTCGGCAAGGTTCGCCCGTCTTTCAAATGAATCGTCCCTTTTGAATTGATACCGGCCACCGTCACCAATTCGCCGTTAATCAATTCCTTGCCGTCCAGTGACGGCGCATTGGCCTTGAGTTGTAGCCGGTCGCCCTTGGCGAGCGGCATTTCGACCGGCTGGCAAACCGTGAGACGGTTCAGCAACTTGAAGGAAATTTTCTGCTCTTTCCTTTCTCCTTTGACCAGCAAATGAGTCGGCGTTGCGACCACGAGTTTGCCAACTTCGCCTTTGGCAAAGCCCGCCGTCTCGCGGTTGAACACAATTACCGCACCATCGGGATAAAATCGTTCGTCGCGCTTTTGCGCGTCTGTCAAATCCAGCCGCGCAAACGCCGTCACGGATGAATCAGCTTTGTCAATCAATCCGACTTTTCGCAGTCCGATACGAATCCGTTCATTGATTTCGTGAATCTCACCCCACGTCTGCGAGACGATCACGGTGGATTTTTCCTTTTCCGCCAACGTCAGATAGTCAGCGACCAACCGCTCGCGTTGCTCATCAATCGTCCGGCATTCCACAATCGCGCCGAGTTTTTCCAAACGGTCGAATGATTCGGCGTATTGGCCGCGCTGCGCTTTGCGAACCGCTGCGCGGTATTGCTTGATGCGCTTGCGCTCGGACTTCGTTTCGCCCGCTTTTGGATTTTGCCGACGAATCTTCGTCAGTCGTGCCGCTTCCAAGCCGGAAAATCGCTCAATCGCGCGCAAAGCGTCCGACGCTTCGACTGCCCCATGTTGGCGCGTATCACCAGAAAGAATAATGCGGCCATGATTTTCTTTGACGAAGTTCAACAACTCGCGCATTTGCCCGCCGCCAATCTGCCCCGCCTCGTCCACAACCACCACCGAGCCGGGCAACCTTGTTCGC
>CAXUBD010000253.1:0-2972 GCA_964249225.1 uncultured Verrucomicrobiota bacterium
GTTTCCGACGATTGATGGTGCGGAACTTCGCGGCGTGCTGACGCGGGTAATGCGGCACGCCGTTTTCTTTGAATTGTATAACCCTAGCACCACGCCGCGATTGTCCGAGACGCTGGAAGAATTTAAAATCAATTTGCAGGGGCAGACGGTTTATTCCGGGAGCACCACCGTGCGCAACGTGCTGGACGCCGGAACAAAAATTGTTTGTGAAACCACGCTGCGGGAATCGGATTGGACGGATTTGAATCCGGAAACCGCTTTGCAACGCGACGGCGGACTGGCAAAAGAGTTTAAACACTTTCTGAACAACTGGCAGCAATTTTATAAAGTGTCGCCGGAATTCAAGATTGTCGTCGCCGACATGCAGACGTTTTTTCAGGACTTGCGATTGTGGCTCGACAAACTGGAATCAAGAATCCGGAGTTTTCCAGAACCTTCGCGAAAGCAAATTGAAAAAGAAGCCACCGCCGACTTGATTGCCCCAATTATCGCGTCCATTGATGCTTTCATCGGGCGCTTTGAATCCATTGCGACGAAACTGGACGATGACAGCCGTTGGGCGCACGAGTCGTATGTTCGCCGCCAACTGCATCCTTTACTGCTGTGCGCGCCGTTTTTGAACCGGACATTTATCAAGCCGCTGGGTTATGCGGGCGATTACGAAATGGTGAACATGATTTTACAGGACCCATTGCAAGGGAATTCTCTGTATGCCAAAATCATTAATTACTGGTTCCTGCTCCAGCCGCCTGCAGAAGCCCACCGCAATCGAATCCAATTTCTTTCGGATCGCGCGAACAGCGTGACAGCGCGCGTTTCCCGTTTAGGGCGAAAGGCCAGAATCGTGAGTCTTGGATGCGGTCCGGCGCATGAAGTGCAAAAATTTCTGCGAGAAAGCAACCTGGCCAACTCCGCTGAGTTCACTTTGCTTGATTTTAACCCAGAAACGCTCGTGAACACCGGGGAAATCCTGAAAGACCTGAAAAAAGTGCACGGACGCACCACGCAAATCAACATGGTCCAAAAATCGGTGAATCAGATTTTGAAAGAGTCGGGAAGGAAAACCGCTCGCAAAATCGACGAGCAATACGACTTGGTTTATTGCGCAGGACTGTTTGATTACCTGACGGATAAAGTTTGTCGGGAACTTACGGAGGTTTTATACGAATGGGTCGCTCCCGGCGGATCGTTGATCACGACTAATGTGGATGTCTTCAATCCACGCCGGCTGACGATGGATTATATTATGGAATGGCATTTGATTTACCGTAATCAGAGTGATCTGGTTTCGTTAAAACCTAAAAGCATTTCATCCGACCTTTGTAAAGTGACATCGGATGACACCGGCGTGAACATTTATTTTGAAGCGCGAAAATCCGGCTATGCCTAAAAT
The DNA here is from genome assembly GCA_964249225.1 of uncultured Verrucomicrobiota bacterium. Lineage (GTDB taxonomy): Bacteria > Verrucomicrobiota > Verrucomicrobiia > Limisphaerales > UBA11358 > UBA11358. The sequence goes on from CAXUBD010000253.1 coordinate 1,394, forward strand.
TTCCCCAACATTAACTGACACTCCCATTGTTGATGCGTTCCTCGCTCACGAAGCACAGGAACGCATTTTCAACACGAAGGTCGGCTGCGCGTTAGTGGTGACACTCATGCCGGCGGGCAGTTTGCTGGATTATTTTGTCTACCCCGACAAGGTGTGGCCGTTTTTTTCTCTGCGCCTCATGTGTGCAGCGCTTGCGGGAATTATTTGGGCGTTTCTTTTCACCGAGGCCGGGCGTAAAAACAGCAAATGGTTGGGCGTCCTCGTGCCGATGCTGCCCGCCGTTTTTATCGCGGGCATGATCGCCGTCAAGGATGGTTTTGCATCACCATATTACGCGGGATTGAATCTCGTTTTGCTCGCCATCGGCGCGGTGCTGCAATGGACATTGTGGGAAAGCATCGTGGCCGTCACGCTCGTTTTGTTCATTTATATCGCCGCCGGTTTCATCTATGGCTTACTGCCCGCTCCAAGAATTTTGTTCAATAATTTTTATTTCATTGCCCTCATGGATGTCATCGTCGTCGTTGGCACGTATTTTCAAAGCCGCCAACGCTTCCGTGAATTTACCCTCCGCTATGAATTGGACAAAAACAAACGTGAGCTTGAAGAAACCAACCGTAAGCTCATCGAACTCGACCGCCTCAAGAGCCGGTTCTTCGCCAACATCAGCCACGAATTGCGCACGCCGCTGACGCTGTTGCTTTCACCGTTGGAAACCTTAATCCAGAAATTTGACCGTTCGGTGGATGACAACTCCCGCGAAATGCTCGGCACCATGCACGCCAACGGCATGCGGCTGCTCAAGCTCATTAACGATCTGCTCGACCTCATCCGCCTCGAGGCCGGCCGCATGGACGTCAAACCCGAACCGCTCGCCGTCACCGAATTCATCCGCGGATTGGACAGCGCCGTACGGCAGGTGGCCGTCAATAAACAGATCACGCTCGAAACTAATGTGGATGCGCACCTGGGCGTTATTTCGGCTGATCGCGACAAACTGGAAAAAATCGTCCTCAACCTGTTGTTCAATGCGCTCAAATTCACGCCTGGCCACGGACGCATCTGGCTGCGCGCGGAAAAGCAGGGCGAAGAATTTGTTTTGATCATCAACGACACGGGCGTCGGCATCGCCGAAAAAAGCCTGCCGTTTGTCTTCGACCGCTTCTGGCAGGAAGACTCGTCATCGAAACGCAAATTTCAGGGCGTCGGCATCGGCCTGGCGCTCGTGAAGGAACTGGTGGAAATGCAAAACGGCAAGGTCACGGTGGAAAGCGTGGAAGGCAAAGGCGCAACGTTCACCGTGCGGCTGCCATTTCAAAAAGCCGAACTGCCGCCGCCAGACGCCAAAAAAACCAAGGTGCATGGCACCATCAAAAACCTGGAAACATCCGAGGAATGGCTGACGAATTTATACCGGCGCGCGGAATTGTTTCCCGCCGTCGCCGCCGGAACCAGCGCGGCCCGGCCGGCCCTGCTGCCCGGAAAAAGCCAGCGTCCGGTGGTGCTCGTCGCGGATGATGAACCGGACATGCGGCGGTTTTTGCGGTCGCAATTGTGCGACGATTACGAGGTCGTGGAA
>CAXUBD010000253.1:2982-3942 GCA_964249225.1 uncultured Verrucomicrobiota bacterium
GCGGCGCGGGCGCGGCTGGTGCAGGCGGCGGACAAGGCGCAGGAATTTTTGCCGGACATCATTTTGTTGGACCTGATGATGCCGGAAAAAGACGGCTTGCAGGTTTGCCGCGAGTTGCGCGAGTACGCGCTCACCGCCAGCATCCCGATCATCTTGCTGACCGCGCGTGCCGACGAGGAGGCGAAGTTCGACGCGTTGCAGGCGGGCGCCAATGATTTTCTGGCGAAGCCATTTTCTTCGGTTGAATTGCAGGCGCGCATCAAAAATCTCATCGAGTCGCACCATTTTCAGCGCCGGCTCTCCAAGCAAAACAAGGCGCTTACCTCGGCCATCGAGCAGATCAAGGAAACGGAAATGCAGTTGGTGCAATCCGAAAAACTGGCTTCGCTCGGACGCTTGAGCGCGGGCATCATCCACGAGATCAACAATCCCTTGAACTTCACGCTCACCGGACTTTTTGCCCTGCGCAATAAAAGCAAATTCATGGCGGCGGAGCAGCGCGGCGAGTACGAGGAAATCCTCAACGACGTCGAGGAAGGCATCAAACGCGTGCGCAACATCGTGTCCGACCTGCGCACGTTCACGCATCCCGGCGGCGGCACCGGCGAAGAGGTGCAAGTGGCCGACGCGTTGAACGCGTCGTTGCGCTTTTTGTCAGGCGAATGGAAGGACAAGGTCCACATCAAAAAAAATCTACCGCCGGACCAGATCGTCTGGGCCAACCGCAACAAACTAATCCACGTGCTCGTGAACCTGCTGCAAAATTCAATCGACGCCTTGTCGGAGAAAAAATTTGAAAATGGCGGCCAGCCGACGATCTTGATTGAAGGCCGCGTTAAGGACGACCGCAGCCTGATCATCGTCCGCGACAATGGGATGGGCATCGAGCCGAAGATGATGGACAAGATTTTCGATCCGGTTTTCACGACCAAGGAAGTGGGCAAGGGCATGGGGCTGGGC
>CAXUBD010000254.1:0-3923 GCA_964249225.1 uncultured Verrucomicrobiota bacterium
GCGCTGGCAGCTTGTGGCGGTTCGCCTTCGCAAAATGGCAGCTCGTCGTCGCTCGCTGGACTCACCGGGCAAAATCAAAATGCGACACCGGCGGCTACTGCGCCAGCACCGAGTGCGCCGGCAACGCCAGCACCGGCGACGCAGCACCAAACACCAGCCAGCACGCCAGGAACGTGAAACCGGTCAACAATTCCACGATAAAATACCGGGGTGAAATCGGCGCGCCGCAATTTTTGCAACGCCCGCGCAACGCGAGCCACGTCACCAGGGGAATGTTAAGATAAAATGGAATCGCGTATTTGCAATGCGGGCAGTGCGACGGCGGCGAGACGACGCTCAAGTCCAGCGGCATCCGGTAGATGCACACGTTCAAAAAACTGCCGATGATGCAGCCGAGCGAGAAAAAAACCAACGACCAGAAATGGAACGGCACGACCGACCAGTTGTGCGTATTGAAAATGGCGTCAATGCCCATAAATAATTCGGAGGGACGAACTCTGCGAGTCCCATTTTTTAAGGGACTCCTGTAACTCGTCCCACCGATGGATTGTGTCAGCCATAAATGTTTCGTTCCAGCGCCTGGCGCATCACGTCCAGCGGCGCGGTTCTGCCCGTCCAGATCTCAAACGCCTTCGCGCCCTGATGGAGCAGCATGCCAAGGCCGTTCGCAGTTTCACAGCCCGCGGCGCGCGCAGCTTTTAACAACGCCGTCTCCGCCGGACGATAAATCATGTCATAGACGGCGCGCGCCTGTTTCAATGAAAATTGTTTTTCGTCCAGCGGCGAGACGTCGTCCGTTTTCAAGCCGAGCGATGTTGCGTTCAAAAGTAAATCCACGTTTGTTTTAGGATAACCAACCGTAATTTTCACGGACGGAAATTGTTTTTTGATTTCACTCGCGATCGCTTCGACTTTGCTTCGCGTGCGATTGACGAGAAACAGTTCCCCGACTTTTTCCGACGCGAGTTTCAATGCCGCCGTGCGTCCGGCCCCGCCCGCGCCGAGCAAAAGAACTTTTGCGCCGCGCAATTTCATTTTCAAATCTTCGTGCAGCGCGGCCACAATCGCATCCGCGTCCGTGTTGAAACCGATCGCACCTTTCTGGTCAAAACGGATCGTGTTGACCGCGCCCCATTTTTTCGCGGAGTCATCAAGTGCATCCACCAATTCCGCCGCGAGCAATTTGTGCGGCACCGTGAGGTTGAGTCCGGCGAAGTTCATCGCCTTCGCGCCTTCAATCGCGGCGCGGAGATTTTTCGGATCCACTTCAAATGCGAGGTAGCGCCAGTTCAATCCAAGTTTCGCGAAAGCGGCATTATGCATTGCGGGCGACGCGGAATGGCGGATGGGCAAACCAATGACCGCGCACAGGCGCGTGGCGGCGTTGATGGCGGGCTGAACCGTTTGAGACACGCGCCATTTATATTCGGCAATGACGCGAGTTCAAAGCGCAAAGTCCATCGGGCAGCACCGTCGGCAATTTATTTTTCCAGCGCGGCCAGCATCGAATCCAATTGTTTGCGTTCGATGTCCGTCGCCGTGCCCGCGACGATGTGGCCGGCGATGCTGCGCAGAATGAATGATTGGTCGGCGGGCAGCCGCTTCAGTTCGGTATCGAGCAAAGTTTTGACGATGGTGACAAAAGTGTTCCCGTTGTAATTGCAAAAGGGCGCGAGCCGGTGGCATTGAAAACAAAGTTGGAGAAATTCGGGCAGGGATAAACTTTTCAAACGATTTTTCTCCCACAATTCCTTCGCCGGAACATAACCATCCGAGGTCGGTTTGTGCAGGGCTTTGCGGGCTTCGCACAGGGCGGCGTTGATGGAAACGACCACTTCCCACGGAACGACTTGCAGCCAGTTTTTAATCAGCCCGGCCATGGTGACCGCCGGCTTTTGACCTTTTCAGACTGGCTTTGATTCGTTGCAGCGGAGCCACGCCTTCGCTCTTCAAATAACCTTTTCCCGTTCGTGCCAAAACCGGCTCGGCCAGGAAACGATGCTGCATCCGAAGCCCTTGTTTGATGGCTTCCTTCAGAAAATTATTCTCGTCCGCAGTCATGGTTGCAAAGTAGCAAATTTTTCCGGTAATCGCAAATCGAAAAATCCGGCGCGCTTGAATCTCTCAATTGCCCTGACGCGTTTCCGCGAATAGACTGGGCGCGTGAAATCCAAAGGCACAGTTTATCTCGTCGGCGCCGGGCCGGGCGACGCGGGCTTGCTCACGTTGCGCGGCGCGGAATTGCTCCGGCGGGCGGACGTGGTCGTTTATGATCTACTGGTGAATCCGGTTTTGCTCCGGCTCGCGCGCGCGGACGCGGAAATCATTTCGCGCGGCAAGCGCACGGAATTTTCGCAGGAACAAATCAACGACTTGATCGTCAAAAAAGCGCGCGAAGGAAAAATCGTCGTGCGGCTCAAGGGCGGCGATCCGTATATTTTCGGCCGTGGCGGCGAGGAAGCCGAGGCGCTCGCGGCGGCGAAAATTCTTTTTGAAGTTGTGCCCGGCGTATCGTCCATCGTGGCCGCGCCGAATTACGCGGGCATTCCGCTGACGCATCGCGACCATTGCTCCAGCTTCACCGTTTTCACCGGCCACGAAAATTCTGCCGACGCAAAAACAAATTTGAGTTACGAACAGATCGCAACAATTCCCGGAACAAAAGTGGTTTTGATGGGCACGGAAAATCTCGGCGACTGGACGAAATCGCTCGTCGCACACGGAATGCCGCCCGAAACACCGGTCGCCATCGTGCAATGGGGCACGCTCGGAAAACAGAAATCCGTCGCCGGCACGCTCGCGACGATTGCGAAGCTGGCGGCGGCGGAAAAAATTTCGCCGCCCGCGCTAACTGTGATTGGCGACGTTGTGAAATTGCGCGGGAAATTAAATTGGGCGGAGAACCGTCCGCTGTTTGGCAAACGGATCGTCCTCACGCGTTCGCGCGGGCAGATGGCGAAATTTTCCCAGAAACTTTCCGAACTTGGCGCGGACGTTTTGGAAATTCCGGCGGTCAAAGGCGCTGACCCGGAAAATAAACAGAATTTTATTGATGCGCTGCTCGCGTTGAATTCCTACGACTGGCTGGTGTTCACGAGCGTGAACGGCGTGGCGGCGTTTTTTGAATATTTTTTCCGGCGCTTTCATGATTTGCGCGACATCGGCGGCGCGAAAATCGCCGCCGTCGGCCCGGCGACCGCCGCCAAATTGCGCGGGCTGCATTTGCAAGTGGATTTGATGCCGGACGAATTTGTCGGGCGCAAAATCGCCGAGGCGTTCACGAAGCACGGCAGCATTGAGAATTCAAAAATCTGCCTGCTGCGCGCGGAAAATGCGAATCGCGATCTGCCGGACGCGCTCGAAGAAATGGGCGCGATCGTGGACGACATCGGACTTTACCAAACGGTGGCGGAGAAGGAGGATTTTTTTGGCGCGGCGGAAAATTTTCTGGCGCATGGCGCGGACTGGGTCACGTTCACGAGCGGTTCGACGGTGGAATTTTTCCACGCGCGGTTTGATCTGCCGAAGCTGTTGAAAAAATTTCCGCAACTGAAGCTCGCCGCCATCGGCCCGGAAACCAGCAAGGCCATCCGCGCCTTGAAACTTGAGCCCGCGATCGAAGCGAAGGAACACACAACGGACGGCTTGCTTGCGGCCCTGCTCAAGGCGTCGAAATAAACAGTTTGGGCTGTTCAATTTTTAGTGCGATGCGGATAACATTCCGCACATCGAATCCCCAGTGCGCCGAATGGCTTTGCCGCGCATTGACGCGGCAAAAAGGGACCAGCTCCGGCCGCCCCTGTTTTCCCCAAATCCCAAATCCCGTGGCCGGAGCTGGAAATTTCATGATTGTCAGGCCGTTCGTACGCGGCCCGTCCGGTTAAAATTAAAAAAACCGGAAAAAATTTCTCCCTCTACTATGA
>CAXUBD010000255.1:0-2135 GCA_964249225.1 uncultured Verrucomicrobiota bacterium
GGCGATTACTACGCCGAAGGGCAAACCGTGTCGGGCCAATGGTTCGGCAAGGGCGCGGGGGATTTGGGATTGCGCGGCGTGACAACGGCGGAGCAATTCGAGCGGCTCTGCGAAAATAAGAATCCGCAAACCGGCCAAAAATTGACGCTGCGCCAAAATGCGACGCGAATCGAAACCGGCTCGGATGGTGTCGGGCATCAAACGGCAAATCGCCGTGTGTTTTACGATTTCACTTTCTCGCCGCCAAAATCGGTTTCGATTGCCGCGCTGGTCGGCAATGACACGCGAATTGTCGAGGCACACGAAAAAGCGGTCGCTGCGGCATTGCATCAAATGCAATCGTTCGCGGCAACGCGCGTGCGAAAAAACGGCGAATGCACGGACAGAAACACCGGCAACGTCGTCGCGGCGGTGTTCCGGCATGACACGTCACGCGCGCTCGATCCGCACTTGCACAGCCATTGCGTCGTGTTCAATGCCACGTTTGATTCCGTCGAACAAAAATGGAAGGCGTTGCAAAATAGCGAAATGTTCGCCGCGCAGAAATTTGTCGAAAATGTTTATTACCACGAACTGACGCGCGAACTGGTGAAATTCGGATATGGCATTGAAAACAAATCGCGCGGCGATTTTGAAATCAAGGGCATTGCGCCGGACTTGATTGATAAATTTTCCAAGCGGCACAAACAGATTGATGACGCGACGCGCGAACTTTTGGCGCGCGAGCCGGACAAGGCCAACGGCAACCTTGCCGCCATTCGTGAGAACATCGCGCACAAGGAGCGTCCGCAAAAAATCCGTGACATGGGCATTGAAAAATTGCAACGCCTTTGGGATGGTCAAATGACGGCGGCGGAAAAAGCATCGGTGCAAAATCTCGCGGTCAATCCGCCGCGTGTGGCAAACATTCCTGGCCTCGCCGAAAAATCCGTTGCATGGGCGGAAGAACACCTCTTTGAACGCCGCTCGGTCGTCAATGAGTCTGACATTTGGCGGCACGCGCTTGAACACGCTCGCGGCCAAAATGTCAGCGTGGCGGAAATTCAGTCGGCCACAAAACAGCGTGGCTACGTCCGCGACGTGAATCAGTCCGGCAAAGTCACCACGCCGGAACTGCTTGAACGTGAAAAGCAAATTGTCCAAATGGCGGGCAACGGCATCAATCGTTTTGAGCCGCTCGTTTTCCCCTATCGAGTCAGTAATCCGAAATTGGATGAGGAGCAACGCGACGCCGTTGAACGCATCATGGCTTCAAAGAATTTCATCACGCTCTTTCGCGGCGGCGCGGGAACGGGCAAAAGTTTCACGCTGCACGAAGTCCAGCACGGTCTTGAAAATGCCTGTTACATGGTTCAAGTCCTCGCGCCGCAACGCCAGCAAGTGATTGATTTGGAAAAAGAGGATTTTCATAACGTGAAAACCGTCGCTTCGTTTCTTGCCAGCCGATCAATGCTGCAAGGCTCGGTCGTCATCGTGGACGAGGCCGGGCAAATCGGCGGGAAACAAATGCACCTGCTTTTGAAAATGGTCGGCGAAAATGGCGGGCGTCTCATTCTCTCCGGCGACACGCGCCAGCATGGAGCGGTCGAGGCTTCGGATGCGCTGCGGGCGATTGAAAAACATTCCGGCATTGAGCCGGTAGAATTGAAGAACATCCGCCGTCAAAATCCCGCGCTGGCAAAATCATTCGCGGAACGGCGGCGTATTGTTGAATACCGGCAAGCCGTGGCGGAAGCGCGCGACGGTTATTTGACGAAATCTTTTGAACGGTTGGACAAATTGAAAGCGGTTGAACAATGCACGTTCGCCAATCAGCATGAGAAACTTGCGGCGCGTTATCTCGAACTGGTCAAAGACAATCAAAGCGCGGTGGTCGTCTCGCAAAGCTGGAATGAAATCCACAAGGTCAATGACGCGGTGCGCGCCGCGCTCAAGCGCGAGAACGTCATTGGTGAAAATGAAACGGTCGTCACGGCATTGCAACCGATGGATTGGACAAACGCGCAGAAACGCAATGCGCGTTCCTACGATTCTGAAACTGTGCTGGTGTTCAACCGCAACGTGAAGAATTTTAAGGCCGGTGAAACGGCTTGGCTCAAATCAATCGAAGATGAAAAACTGACTGTCGAAAGCGA
>CAXUBD010000255.1:2235-3922 GCA_964249225.1 uncultured Verrucomicrobiota bacterium
TCGCAAGGCAAGTCGGTCAATTACGTTCTGTTTTCCGATTCGGCGGCGAAGGCCGCGACAAACAATCAGCAATGGTATGTCACGATTTCGCGCGGCAAAAAGGGGATTCAAATTTTCACAACGGACAAAGCCGAATTGCGCGAGAACATCGCGCGCAGCGGGGATCGCCCGTTGGCGATTGATATTGCGCCGGTGAAAAATGAAGAAAAGGAAACGCAACGGGTCGCGGTGCAAAGTGCTGAATTGCTCCGGCAACAAATCCGTGAATCGCACAAGCAAAGGCAATCGCAGTCGCGGGGAATTGGCATTTGAAAATCAATTTCATGGCGGCTTGCAAGTGTGAACCTAATCTGACTATGATGAGTTTCACGCCTGTGGGCGGAGTAGCCAAGTGGTAAGGCAGGGCTCTGCAAAAGCCTCATTCACCAGTTCGATTCTGGTCTCCGCCTCCAAAAAAACTTCCGGCGTGACTTGTGAGTCACGCCGGGGAATGTCCGCTTCAATTTCCAAACGGATTTCTCACTGGTTGACAACCTGCGTCGTCCGTTGCTGCGCCGATGAGCCGTTCGCGTTCGCCGAATCGTTCACGGTCGGATTCAACTGCACGATTTTATTTTCGTAATCCTCAAGCGATGGGATTTTCACCAAAGCGCGTTTCGCATACGCACGGTGAACGGCTTTGCTGTTGTGTCCCAAATTTTCCATCGCAAAGCGTTCGGGATAGCCCGCGATTTTGGCGCGCTCCGCCCACGCATAACGGTAGCTGTGAAGCGAAACGCCTTTGATGCCGAGCCGCGCGCAGCGTTGCCCGAATTCCGTTGCGCGGTCGCCAGCGCGCACACTGGACAGATACGGAAACAATTTGCCTTCCGATGGCAGGTCTTTGAACAAGTTCAATGCTTCCGCGCCCAAGTGGACAATCACCGGCTTGCCGGTTTTCTTGCGGGTGAAACTGACGGTCTTGCTCGTCCAGTCAACGTCCTCGCCCTTCAAATTGGCGATGTCGCTCTGACTGCCGCCCAAATGCCAGCACAGTTGGTAAAACATTTTCCGTTCGAGGTTTTTTTTCGGCGGCGATGATGTTCAGATGTTCTTCAAGCGTGATGGCGCGTTTGGGTTTGAATTTGATGGGCGGCCATTGGCGTTTCGGCAGAATCGAGGCGGGAAGCCAATTCATGTCAATGGCGAAGTTGTGCATCCGCCGCAAATAAGTGTTCACGGAAACTTTGCCGCATTGCAGGACATGAAGCAAATGCTCGGCGTGTGTCTCAATCAGCAAACGGTTTCGGATGGGGTCGAACCATTTTGACTTTGCCATGACTTTCCAGCGGATTTGATTTTCGCCGGTCTTGGTGCGGATGATTTCCTCAAAGACAGTCTGCCAAGTGCGCGCCGAAAAACCGCCGTCTGTTCCCATGAGATACGCTTTGGCGATTTGCAGATTGAGCAACGGCTGGCGTTGCGAGTTGTTTTTCGCGTCAACGATCTGCTGCGCTTCATCCTCGCTGGTTGTGTTAAGGCTGGTGCGCTTGCCGGTGGCGGTGTCCTTGCAATAGAACTTTCCGCCGCGACTGCCTCTGCGAATTAAACGGTATCGTGTTTTCATAGTTTTCATACACGACAGAAGGTAAATGAAGCCGACTCCAAACCGTTAGCGAGCTACGGGCGTGCTACCCGCGAGTTACGC
>CAXUBD010000256.1:0-1109 GCA_964249225.1 uncultured Verrucomicrobiota bacterium
AGTCAACCACGAGCCGTTCCACCGGCTGATCGTTGCCGGTGAAAACCACGACGATGCCATATTGTTTGGAGCCGGTGCTGACGTTCCCCGATTCCTTGGCTCGTACGGAAATGATTCCCGCGCCGGTGGAAATCGTGCCGACTTCGCCAAAGCCTTTGACGATCACCGTTCCAGTTTGCGTCTCGAACGTTTCGAGATCGGTTTTGAAAATGTTGGTGTCTTGTGCGTGGCTCGTCAGAGCCAGCGAACCGGCGGCAATTAAAATTGCAAAAAAACGGCGCATAGGTTTCCTCTGATTTGAAAACGTCGGTTTCATCAACTTAAAATAAAACTCCGCCGCAAAGAGAAAGTTGCGTCCCGCGATCCGGCGGCAGATCTATTTGCCGATGCCGAGTTTTTTCAGGAACGGGTCAATGGATTCCGGGCGGCCCAGGAATTTCTGGATCGAGACGTTGATGTCGCGCGAGTCGCCGACGGAATAAATTTCCTTCCGCATCCGCATCCCGGTTTTTTTGTCCAGAAAACCGCCGGGCGAATTTTCAAACACCGTCGCCATGTCCGCTGCGATCGCGTCCGCCCATGCGTAACCATAATAACCCGCGCCGTAGCCGATGATGTGGCCGAAATACGCGACGAACGCCGTGTCCGGCGGCACCGGCAGCGAGACTTCGCTCAAAATTTTGTTCGACAGCGGCAAAACGTCGTCCGCGTTCGTCGCATGGATTTGCGTGTGCAACGCCAGATCCGTCAGGCCGAACGAAAGCTGCCGGCGATAAAAAGTTCCCTCGGTCGCGAGCCGCGACGCTTTCAATTGCGCGAGAATTTCCTGCGGAATTTTTTTGTTCGGGTCGCGGTAATCCGCGGCGAAACTGTCCAAAACTTTTTTGTCCCACGGCCAGTTTTCCAGCATCTGCGACGGCGCCTCGACAAAATCCTGCGGGACGCTCGTGCCGGAGAAGCGCGAATATTTCGCGCGCGTCAGAATCGTGTGCATCGCGTGGCCGAACTCGTGAAAAATCGTTTCCACTTCGTCGTGCGACATGAGCGACGGTTTGTCCGGCTGCGGCGGCGGAAAATTGCAGACGAGCGCGCAGACCGGGCCCTGATAT
>CAXUBD010000256.1:1119-3903 GCA_964249225.1 uncultured Verrucomicrobiota bacterium
AGTTGCAAGTCGCCGATCCATTTATACGGCACCTCGACACGCTCAAATTTTAACCAAAAATGTGCTGGTAAATCGCGAACAAACCTTCGAGCACGTGTTCGAACGGGAAATAAACACGCAACTGCTCCGCGTCCACATTGTATTTCGTTTTCTTCAGTTCGTTCGCAAAATAGCGCCAGTCCCAGACATTGATGATCGCGTTCGCGTCGCCGGTTTCTGCGATTTTCAACTGCCGGAATTCTTCCAGCTCCGCGTCAAATTTCGGCTGCAAACCGGTTTTTAACTTTTCCAAAAACTCAATCGCCGTCGCCGCGTTTTTGACCATGCGCGTTTCCGTCGCGTAATCCGCAAAGCTCGCGTAGCCGAGCCGGTGCGCGATGTCGTCGCGCAGCACGAGAATTTTTTGCAGCAACGGAATGTTTTCCGCGCGCGCGAGATTATATTGCGCGACCAGCATTTTTCTACGCGCCGCTTCGAGCTTCGCGTTGTCCTCGACCATGATATAATGAAACGTGATGTTTGGATGCAGCGTGTATTCGTCGTCGCCGGTTTTAATTCCTTCTTGCGCGAGAAAATCCTCCGGCACGCCGGCGAGTTCGGCTTTGGAAAATTTCAAATCTGCGTGTGCCTTCGTGACGTTGTTCTCGAAATCCGTTTCGAGCACCGTCAGTTGCTTGCGCAATTTTTCAACCTCGTCGCGCTGGTCTTTCGGCAAATCCAAACCGGCGCGGCGATAATCGCGCACCGTTTCGTCAAAAAGTTTTTTGTCCTCGCCGCTCAATTGCGGTTGCGTCGCCGCAAAATTTTTCACGGCCGCATAAACGTCTTCGCGGTAATCAATGCCGACCGACCACTCGTCAATTTTTTTGATGGCGTCGCTCGCCGCGTTGCGCACATCGGCGTTCGTGCTCGTCTGGTCAATCAAATCGAGCCGGTTTTCCGCCGATTGAATGATGTAACCGACATCGTCGAGCGCGATGATGGTGTTCGTGAAATTCACTTCGCCCGCGCTTAATTTTCCGATGCGATCAAGTCCCGCATTTCCACTCGCAATGACTTGATCGGCCGTCGCCGCAACCGCATTCGTGGTAGTTTCAAATGTCGGCACCGTGACGACTTCGTTAAATTTTTCCGCGCGCGCCTGAAATTTTTCCAGCGAGCCGGTCGGGATCGGTTTTGGTTTGGGAACGGTCGAGCAACCCGTGAAAATCGCGGCCATGAGAAAAATTGGAATTGTTTGCCAACGCATATTCCGCGAGCCTAGCGGCAAGGACGCGACTTTCAAGCGGATTCGCTTAATGGCTCGCAATTTGAATCCGCAATCCGCAAGCTGAAATCCGCAATGGCAATGTCGCTGCTCGAAATCAAAAATCTGAAAATGGACTTCGGCAAAAATGCCGAAGCCTTGCGCGCGATTGACGACGTGTCGTTCACCATCGGTGCGGGCGAAACCGTTTGTCTCGTCGGCGAAAGCGGCTGCGGCAAAACGGTGACCGCACTTTCCATCGCACGGCTTGTAGCTTCGCCGCCGGCCAATTACGTCGGCGGAGAAATTTTGTTGAACGGCCGCGACACGTTGAAAATGTCCGCGCGCGAACTGCAACAGATTCGCGGCGGCGTGGTCAGCTACGTTTTTCAAGACCCGGGCGCGTCGCTGAATCCCGTTTTTCGCATCGGCAACCAGATCAAGGAATCGCTCAAGCTGCACAAACCGGAAAAGGCGAACGACGCCGAAGTCGTCCGCCTGTTAAAACTCGTCGGCATTCCCGCGCCGGAATCGCGCATCAAAAATTATCCGTTCGAGATGTCCGGCGGCATGCAGCAGCGCGTGATGATCGCGATGGCGCTGGCGAGCGAGCCGAAATTGCTCGTCGCCGACGAACCGACCACCGCGCTCGACGTGACCATCCAGGCGCAGATTCTCGATTTGTTGAGCGAGCTCAAGCAGCGGCTCGGCATGGCGATTCTGCTCATCACGCACAACCTCGGCATCGTCGGCGACATGGCCGACCGCGTGGCCGTGATGTATGCCGGGCAGATTGTTGAACTCGCGCCGGCAAAAGAATTATTGCGCAAGCCGTTTCATCCTTACACAAAAGCTTTGATGAATTCAGTTCCAAAATTGCGAGGCGATGCGGAACGACTTTCCGCGATTCCCGGCAACGTCCCGCGAATTGGCAATTTCCCAAAAGGTTGCCGTTTCGCGCCGCGCTGCCCGATTGCCAGGCCGGAATGTTCCGAAAAAATCCCCGAGCTGCTCGAAGTCGAACCCGGACGTTGGGTGAGGTGTCCGTTTTGGAAAAATGAATAAATTTTAACGAGGCAAATGATTTGATTCATTGCCAGTGCGCTTCTTCAGTGTGCTTGCACACCAAGAAACGGAATTTCTTGCGGTGTTTTCCCGAACATCAGGAAACTCCTTGCGAAATAACTCAACGATTTCGGACTTGGTTTTACGGCTTCCACCTTTCGCAATTAAGAGCGCGTCAATAAAAGCCATCTTGCCAGCTTTTTTTTGTTTCTCACTGGAACGAATCTCGTTTCCATCAATTTTTAAGATGCGTCGAAAAACGTCATCGGGTGTTTCTCCGAATTTTCCATGTTCAGCCATTGCTTTCCATACGTCGTCCGAAATGCGGATTGTTTTCATTTTTGTCAGTTTTAATTTAATTGTTTAATTTGTAACAATGTTATTAATAAAACAATTTGTTAATTTCGTCAAATTTATTTTTCTAAAATTGCGAGTTTGCAATTTTGTGTCATTGACGCAATTCCGCATTGCGT
>CAXUBD010000257.1:0-3870 GCA_964249225.1 uncultured Verrucomicrobiota bacterium
AATGAAAAACGGCCGGAACAACTTTGATTTTTTAATTTTTAATTTTGAGTTGGAAAACTTGAAACTGAAAATCAAGGGATTAAAATTTATTTTGGTTTGCGCCGCTTTGTTTTTTTGCACCGTTCCGGATGTATTCGCGCAGCCAAACGGCGTGGGTGGCGCGGATGATTTCACGTCGGTCGAATATTTTGAAGCGCCGCACGCGCAGCAGATCCGGTCGCGGCTGGCGGGCGCGCAGGCGTTGCCGCAGACGGGCGGGCTGCTCGTCCTCAAACAGCTCAAGCTCGAAGTGTTCGCCGAGGACGGCACGCTGGAATGGATCGTGACCGCGCCGGAATGCGTGTATGACACGCTGAATTTCACGGCGAATTCGGCGGGGCATTTGCAATTGCAGACGGGCGATGGGAAAATCCATGTCGAAGGCGACGGTTTTTTGTGGCGGCAAAACGACTCGTTCCTGACCATTTCAAACAACGTGCACACGGTGATCGAAAATTCGCCGATGTCGCCCGCGCCGGACGGACACGCCGGAAAATAGAATTTGCATTGTGAAATTTTTTTGTCTCATCACCATTTTATTTGTGAGCTTGAACCTGCGCGCGCAGACCAATGTGCCGGCGGCGCCGACGTGGATTGATTCGGACAGCGCGGTTTTTGACCGCGACGGGCACCAGGCGACGTATCGCGGCCATGTGCATGTGCGCGATCCGGGCATGAGATTGAATTGCGAATGGCTGGTCATAAATTTGCCGCAGGCAGGCGGGCGCGTGAATCACATCGTGGCCGAGACGAACGTGGTGATTGATCTGGCGGATGAAAAAGGCCAGACGAATCATGCGACCAGCAACCGGGCGGTTTATGACTATGCGGTTCAGGGTTTGGTGACGAACGAAACCGTCACGCTGACCGGCAATCCGAAAATCGAAAATTCCATGGGCACACAAAGCGGCGACATCATCGTCTGGGACAAAGTCGCCAACAAATTTCATTTCACGAATCCCATCGGGATCATGCGCCAGAACTTGAACGGCGCGACGAACGCAAACCCGCCGCCGGCCAACACAAATTTTCCGCCGGGAACGATTCGGAACATTGATCGAATTTCGCCCCCGTCCCATAATTTTTAAATGGAAACGACCGCGCCACAATCAAACGGATTGCTGCTTGCCACGGAAAAACTGGTGAAAGAATATGCCGGACGCCGCGTGGTCAACGGCGTTTCCATCAATGTTGGCGCGGGCGAAATCGTCGGGCTGCTCGGACCGAACGGCGCGGGCAAGACGACGACGTTCAACATGGTCGTCGGCGTCGTGAAACCGGACGCAGGTTCGGTGAAATTTCAAACTCACGAAATTTCAAATTTGCCGATGCACAAACGCGCGCGGCTGGGCATCGGTTATTTGACGCAGGAGCCGTCAGTTTTCCGCAAACTTTCCGTCGAGGACAACATTCTAGCGATTCTCGAAACGTGCAAACTGTCCGGCGACGAACGCGCGGTGCGTTTGAAATATCTGCTGGCGGAACTTGATTTGACGCCGGTGGCCAAAAGCATGGCGTATCAATTGAGCGGCGGTGAAAAACGGCGTTTGGAAATCACGCGCGCGCTCGTCACGAGTCCGAAATTGCTGCTGCTTGACGAGCCGTTCAGCGGCATTGACCCGATCGCGGTTTACGAAGTGCAAAAAATTGTCCGCCGTTTGCGCGAGCGCGGCTTGGGAATTTTAATCACGGATCACAACGTGCGCGAGACCTTGAAATTGATTGACCGCGGCTACATCATTCACAAAGGTCAGGTGCTGGTGGAAGGTTCGTCCGAGTTTCTGGCGAACGACCCCAAGGCGCGCGAGATTTATCTCGGGCCGGAATTTAATTTATAACGAAAGGATTAAGATTAGGATTGCGATTAAGAATTAAGAATCGTCACTCGTAATCATAAACTTAATCGTAATCTAATCTTGTTTTATGGAACGCCAATCCGTCACCGTTGAGCAGTTTTACAAAGAACATGGCAAGTCGCTGGAAATGCGGCTCGTCGCCGGCGAGGCCGGCTTGAACCGTGTCATCCGCGAACCGACGGTGAATCGTCCCGGCCTGGCGTTGAGCGGCTTCACGCGTTACTTCGCCTACAAACGGATGCAGGTGATGGGCCATGCGGAGATTTTTTATCTGCGCGAACTGCGCCGCGAGGAACGCGAGGCGCGTTACGCTTATTTGTTCGCCTACAAAATTCCGTGCGTCGTGATCAGCCGCAATCTCAAACCGGACAAGGAATTTTTGGCGGCGGCGGAAACGGCGGGCGTGCCGATCTTCCAGACGCCGCTCGTGACAATGAAATTCATCAACAAGGCCACGCTCGAACTGGAGATGATGTTCGCGCCGCGCAGCACGGAATTGGGCAGCATGGTGGACATTCTCGGCGTGGGCGTGATCATCCGCGGCGAAAGCGGCATCGGCAAAAGCGAGGCCGTCCTCGCGCTCATCGAACGCGGTTACAGCCTCGTGGCCGACGATGTCATCAAGGCCATGCTCGTGGACGGGCGCGAAGTCATGTGCACCAGCGCGGAACTTACGCGCAATCACATGGAAGTGCGCGGCATCGGCATCATCAACGTCGCCACGATGTTCGGCGTTAAAAGCATCCGCAAGGAAAAGGCGCTCGATCTCGTCGTCAGCCTCAAGACATGGAACGACGTTCCCGACGTGGACCGGCTCGGCATGGAGCAGGAATTTGTGAGAATTCTCGATGTGGACGTGCCGCACATCATCATTCCCGTGCGCCCCGGACGCGATATCGCGCGGCTCATCGAAGTCGCCGCGTTTCAAGCGAAGTTGAAGATGTCCGGCCACAACGCCGCGAAGGAATTGAACGACCGCCTCATCACGCAAATGAACCCGGTCGTGCCGCCGGAATAGATTTAATTGGCGGAACTTGAAAGTTGGAATTAAAATGACCGCAGCAAAAACATGAGCGCAAAAAAATCGACGGATGAAGATTTCCTGGTCAAGGAAATCACGGTGGCGAACAAGCTGGGCATCCACGCCCGGCCTGCCGCGCTGTTCGTCAAGACTGCCAACCGTTTCGCGTGCGATGTCTTCGTCGAAAAAGACGGCGAAAAAATCAACGGCAAAAGCATCATGGGCCTGATGATGCTCGCCGCCGGCCCCGGCAGCAAACTCACCCTCCACGTGCGCGGCGCGGACGCGAACGCCGCCATCGCCGAGATCGAGGCGCTCGTCCAGCGGAAGTTTGACGAGGAATGAAGTCATTTCCGATTCACGATTTTAGATTTACGATTTGGAATTTTTCCCGCCCCGCCAGACATTCATCTGCGTTTCAACTTGAAACTTGAAACTTGAAACCTGAAACTGGAAACTCCGTTCATGGCAGCCGCTGATTTTAACATCCAATACGTCGCGCACCTCGCGCGCATCGCGCTTACGCCCGACGAGGAAAAAAAACTCGCCGCGCAACTCGGCGGTATTCTCGGCTACATCGAAAAATTAAAGGAACTCGACGTGACCAACGTCGTGCCGACCGCTCACGCCGTTCCGCTCGTCAACATCACGCGTGCCGACGAAATCCGCCCGTCGCTTCCGCACGACGAAGCCCTGCGCAACGCGCCCAGACAAGCCGGCGGACTTTTCATCGTGCCGAAAATTGTGGAGTGAAACCCGGATTACGCGGATGAAAATCAAAAACTCTTTCCAATTCGCGTAATCCGCGGTTTCCAATGTTAAACCAACTCACCATTTCGGAATTGTCCGCAAAGCTCGCCAAACGCGAAATCTCCGCGCGCGAAATCACGCAATCGTGCCTCGACCAGATCGCCCGCGTGGACGGAAAAATCCACGCATTCATCAGTCATGACG
>CAXUBD010000258.1:0-3865 GCA_964249225.1 uncultured Verrucomicrobiota bacterium
GGATGCGAACGTGTTGCAGTTGGCCGAAGACGTTGGCCGGTCAGGGCGCGAACGGTTGAAAAACTAGGCGCATGAAACAATTTCGGGTTTCCGATGTCGCGCGTTCGGACTTGAACGAAATCTGGCTTTACATCGCGCACGATAATTTGGATGCGGCGGACAAACTCATTCACGCCATCGTTTCCCGATTTCAAAAACTTGCGGCGTTGCCATTGATTGGGCGGCAGCGCGAAGAATTATTGCCGCGCTTGCGAAGTATTCCTGTCAGTCGTTACGTTATTTTTTATCGTCCGATTGAAAATGGAATTGAAATCGTTCGCGTGTTGCACGGAGCAAGGGATTTTCCACCGTTGTTTGATTGATTCAATTTCATTCGCATTTTTTCGTTTCACGTTGTAAAATTCATTCGTTCGACAATGTAACGATTTAACAATTCAACAATTCACATTTTTCAAAATGCAGTGTTCCATTTGCAAAGAAAAACCGGCCACCGTGCATCTGACCCAGATCGTGGGCGACAAGATGCAGAAGCTGGATTTGTGCGAGGATTGCGCCAAGACCAAGGGCGTCAATGATCCGGCGGGCTTCGCGCTGGCGGATTTGATGCTCGGCCTCGGCGCGTCGCAGCAGATCGAGCAATCGTCGGGCGGAGCGGATGTGAAATGTCCGCGCTGCGGATTTTCGCAGGCGGATTTCAAAAAATCCGGCCGGCTCGGCTGCCCGGAATGCTACAAAATTTTCGCCGAAGGCTTGAACGGTTTGCTCAAGACGATGCACAAAGGCACGCGGCACACGGGCAAGTCGCCAGAAATTTTACGCAAGACGCGGGAAAATTCCGACCGCCTGAAGACGTTGCAGAAAAAACTGGCGAAGGCGATTGAAGCGGAGGATTTCGAGCAGGCGGCGGCGTTGCGCGACGAATTGAAACAATTTACCGAGCGCCCGACGACGCCGACGAATCTGGCGCGCTAAAAATTTGTAGCAGCGGACGTGAGTCCGCTCACAAAAATAAATGAACCGACTTACGTTGGCTGCTACAAAAACATTTTTTTAAAATAAATGAAAGACATCCACGCATTTCTGACTCCGCCCGCCGAAACGGCGCGACGCCACGGGCCGCACGACCGCATCGTGATGTCGAGTCGCGTGCGGCTGGCGCGCAATTTAAAGGACGCGGCGTTTCCCGGCTGGGCGAAAAAACCGGAGCGCGTGAAAGTTTTGGAAACAATTCGTCCGGCTGTCGAAAGTCTGCCGGAGATGAAAGATTCTTTTTCCGAGGCCATGGACAATCTGGGTCCGCTCGACAAACAGATTCTTGTCGAGCGCCATTTGATCAGCCGCGAGCACGCCGCGAAAAACACCGGCAGCGGCGTGGTTTTGAACCACGACGAAACATTCTGCGTGATGATCAACGAGGAAGACCATTTGCGGATGCAGGCGTTGCGTCCCGGCTTGCAATTACGCCAGGCGTGGAATGCGATTGACGCTTTTGATTCCGAGCTGGAGAAAAAACTGGATTACGCCTTCGACAGCGAACTCGGCTACTTAACCGCGTGCCCGACGAATCTCGGCACCGGCATCCGCGTCAGCGCGATGTTGCATCTGCCCGGACTCGTTCTGGCCGAGCAGATCAATCCGATCATCCAATCCGTCAACAAGCTCGGACTCGCCGTGCGCGGACTTTATGGCGAAGGCACGGAGGCGCTCGGAAATGTTTTTCAGGTCTCGAACCAGATGACACTCGGCGAAACCGAAACGGTGATCGTCGAACGGCTGGAAAAAGTGTTGTCGCAGATCATTGAACACGAGGAAAACGCGCGGCAGACGCTTTTGGAAAAAAAACCGAAAGTTGTGTTCAACCACATCGGGCGCGCTTACGGCGTGCTGGCGAACGCGCACAGCATTTCGTCGAAGGAGACGATGAACCTGCTTTCGCTCATGCGGCTGGGCGTGGACATGGAATTGTTTCCGGGCGTGGAGCGTTCGCTCGTGGACGAACTGTTTTTGACGACGCAGCCGGCGCATTTGCAGAAGCAGCTTTCCGACAAGCTGACCGCCGAGGAGCGCGATTTGATCCGTTCCGACATGGTGCGCGAGCGTTTGAAAGGCGTGAGCCGGCCGATTATCAAGCCGCCGAACGCGGGGAATTGAATTTCATTTGCTAAATTGAGAAGCCTTTCCTTCCGTGAATATAATAATTGCATTGTCTGGTCGCACTTGCCGTTGCAGGTGATAAGTTTCGTAATCGCTCGTGGTTTCAGTAGTTACTAGCTTCCACCCGTATTGGCCAAAAATGTTGACGACTTCGTCAATTGAATGGACGTCAACTGCAACTTCGTTTGTTTTTGACAAAATTAGCACACAATGATTGGTGTATCCAAGCTCGCGCACGGCATCGTCTTCTATTCGCCAATCTAGCTTTATGGTTTCGTATTTTATATCTGCTGGCTGTGAACTTTGACGCGAACAACCCAGCAGAAAAAACGAACCAATCAAGATAGAAGCGAATATTTTCTTTTTCACGATTTTGACTTTGCCTCCAAGAAAATTTCCTGTCGAGCGGATTTTTTTGCGAACCAGTTGCATTTTCAATCATTTTCCGCCAGATTCTTTTTATGAGCGACAAGCAACTTGCCTTGGACTCGATTGAGCGTTTGCCGGAAAACGCGAGCCTCGACGTCATTGCCGACCGCTTGGAATTTCTGGCCGCCGTCCGCAAAGGACTTGACCAGATCGGGCGCGGCGAAACGATCCCGCACGAGGAAGTCAAACGGCAACTGGCGACATGGCTTTCAAAATAATCTGGTCGGAGCAGGCGCGGGATGATTTGCAGGCCATCGTCCTCTTCATCGCGCAGGACAATCCGCCGGTCGCTGCCTCCTTCGGTTATCTGCTCATGTCCAAAGTGGACGTGCTGGCGCAGTTTCCGCAATTCGGTCGCGTCGTGCCGGAGGAAAACGACGAGACGGTTCGTGAAATTATTTTCCGCTCCTATCGGATCATTTACAAAGTTTTGGCGGAAAAGCAGATTGTCGCCATTGCGCGCATCTGGCATGGCGCACGCGGTGAGCCGGAAATTCCAAACCGGTTGGAATTTTAATTTCCTCCGCGCGCGCTTTTGTTTTCTCAATAGGATTGGACAAATCGCAAAACGTGTAGCAAAATAAACCCAAGTATTAGTGACGAAGCCATGAGCAATTTCACGCCGCGCGCGCAGCAGGTGCTCGCGCTGGCACGCAAGGAAGCCGACCGTTTCAACCATAATTTTCTCGGCACCGAACATCTTCTCCTCGGCCTCATCAAGCTGGGGCAGGGCGTCGCCGTGAATGTTTTGCAGAAAATGGGTCTCGACCTTGAAACCGTCCGCATGGAAGTCGAGAAACAGGTCGGCGCCGGCCCGGACCAAAAAATGATCGGCAACATCCCTTACACGCCGCGCGTGAAAAAAGTCATCGCGCTCGCGCAAAAGGAGGCGAAAAATCTCAACCACACTTACGTCGGCACGGAGCATTTGCTGCTCGGCCTGCTGCGCGAAGGCGACGGCGTGGCCGCGAAAGTTTTGCGCAATCTCGACGTGGACATCGAGCAATGCCGCCAGGAAATTTTAAAGGAACTCGATCCAAATTTTGCCGGGCAAGAGGAACAGCAACCTGCGGGCGAACAGCCGGACAAACCCGCCGCCGATAAAAAAGGCGAAGTCAAAACGCCCGCGCTCAAGGCGTTTGGCCGCGACCTGACAGAAATCGCGCGCAAGGGCGACATGGACCCGGTCATCGGCCGCAAGAACGAGATCGAGCGCGTCATCCAGATTCTCTGCCGCCGCACCAAGAACAACCCGGTGCTGATCGGCGAACCCGGCGTGGGC
>CAXUBD010000259.1:0-1185 GCA_964249225.1 uncultured Verrucomicrobiota bacterium
CGCGCAGCAGGCGACGCACGATCTGACGAAGGCGGATCAAGTCACGGTTTTGCTCCTGCTGGAAATGCAGCGGCACACGATGCTGATGTACACAAGCTGCGGCTGGTTTTTTGATGAAATTTCCGGCCTCGAAACGGTGCAGGTCATTCAATACGCCGCGCGCGCGCTGCAACTCGCTAAAGAATTGTTTTCAGAAAATCTGGAAGCCGGTTTTCTGGAAATTCTGGAGCAGGCGAAAAGCAATATTCCTGAAAATCAAAATGGCCGCGTCGTTTACGAACGGTTCGTCAAGCCCGCGATCATGACGCGTGAAAAAGTCGCCGCGCATTATGCCATCAGTTCGCTGTTTGAATCTTATTCCGAAGATGCGCGGATTTATTCGTTCGCCGTGGAACAGGAAGACCGCCAGCTTTTCACCGCGGGCCATGCGCGGCTGGCCATCGGTCGCATCAAGGTAAATTTCATCATTACAAAAGCGGCGGATGTTTTGACTTACGCCGTGCTTTACATGGGCGAGCATAATTTGAACTGCGGCGTGTGTTACGCCAGCGACTTGCCGGATTACGCCAAGGCCGTCGAAGAAATGCGCGCCGCTTTCGAGCGCGCGGATTTTCCTGAATTGATCCGCGTGATGGACAAGCATTTCGGCAAGGCGAATTATTCCTTGAAAAATCTTTTTCGCGACGAGCAGTTCAAAGTGCTCAATCAAATCCTGGCCGCGACGCGTGACGAAATCCACAACACTTACCGGCTGCTCACCGACCGTTATGCGCCGCTCACGCGCTTTCTCAACGACATCCATATGCCGCCGCTCAATTCACTCGCGCCGGCCACGGAATTTGTGCTCAACGCCGACCTGCGGAAACAATTTGAAAACGGCCATGTCGACGCCGAACGCGTGAAAAGTTTGCTTGCCGAAGTGCGAACGACCAAAGCCACGCTGGATTCCGACGGGCTCGCGTTCGCCGTCAAAAAACATCTTGACCGCTTGAGCGATGAACTTTTCAAGACGCCGGAAGATCTGGACGTGCTCCAGCGTTTCACCAGTTCCGCCGCGCTGCTGCCCGCGTTGCCCATGAGCGTCAATTTGTGGAAACCGCAAAATATTTACGACCAGTTGCTCTCGAAAATTTTGCCCGAAATAAAAAATCGCCCCGACGAAAAATCAAAGGCATGGGTTGAAAA
>CAXUBD010000259.1:1195-3853 GCA_964249225.1 uncultured Verrucomicrobiota bacterium
CTTGGTTTTCACGTCGAGAAAAATTAACTGCGAATTTCATGCAAGTTCCGCGCGCAACTTATCGCTTCCAGTTCAATGAAAAATTCCGGATCGCCGACGCGCTGGCGCTCGTGCCGTATCTGCACGAACTTGGCGTCTCGCACATTTATGCGTCGCCGCTTTTCAAGGCCGCGCCGCACAGCACGCACGGCTATGACGTCTGCGATTTCGGAAAATTAAATCCTGAACTCGGCACGGAGGCGGATTTGGAAAAATTGGTGAACGCCTTGCACGCCCAAAAAATGGGCGTCGTGCTCGACATTGTTCCCAACCACATGGGCATCGGCGCGCCGGAAAACGGGTGGTGGTGGGATGTCCTGACGCACGGCGAAAAAAGCGAATTTGCCGGTTGTTTCGACATTGACTGGAAGCCCGCTGAAAAAAATTTGCACGGAAAAATTCTCGTCCCGATTTTGGGCGGCCAATATAAAACCCTCTTAAACAAAGGCGAATTTCAACTATTGATGGAAAATGGCAGGCTGGTTTTGAGCTACCGGGAACACCGTTTCCCACTTGCGCCTAAAACTGTCCTGAAATTGCCGGCGGACGAAAACGGTCTGAAAAAGTTTAATTCCGACTTCGCCGCGCTTGATGCCTTGATCCAAAAACAAAATTACGTCCTGGAATTTTTCGGCGAGGGCGATTCCAAATTAAATTACCGCCGTTTTTTCGCCGTCAGCTCGCTCGCCGCCGTGCGCGTGGACGACGAAAAAGTTTTTAATCTCACGCACGCGCTCGTCAAAAAATGGGTCGAACGCGGCTGGCTCGACGGATTGCGGGTGGACCATCCTGACGGTTTGCGCGATCCACAAAAATATCTGGAACGCCTCCGCGCCCTCGCGCCGGGCGCGTGGATTGTCGTCGAAAAAATTCTGGAGCCGGAAGAATTGCTGCCCGCGACGTGGCCGGTTCAAGGCACGACCGGCTATGATTTTTTGAATCAAGCGAACGGACTTTTTGTCGAATCGTCCGCCGAAAAAGCGTTTACCAATTTTTACGCCGAATTCACCGGCGAACCGACGGATTACATCGCAATCGTCCGCGAGAAAAAACGCGAGGCGCTGAAAAATCTTTTTATTTCCGAAGTGAACCGCCTGACGCATGTGCTGGTCAAAGTCGCCACGCGCCGCGATAAAGGCAGCGAGTTTAGCGACGAACAATTTCACGACGCGCTGGAGGAAATCATCGTCAACTTTCCAGTTTATCGCTCGTATATTTCCGAAAAAAATCCCGCCTCGGTTGCGGACCTCGCGGTGATCAAGACCGCGATTCATCTCGCGTGCGAGGCGCGCAAAGATTTGCCGCCGGAGATTTTCGCCTTTATCCACGCGCTTTTATTGGAGCCGCAATTGAGCGTCAACGCGAGGAATTTCATCGCGCGCTTCCAGCAATTGACCGGTCCAGCGATGGCGAAGGGCGTGGAAGACACGGTGTTTTATTGCTTCAACCGTTTCACCTCGCTCAACGAAGTCGGCGGCGATCCGATAAAATTCGGCATTAGCGTCGAAGCATTTCACAAGTTTTTGCAACAGCAGAAAAATGACTGGCCGCATTCGCAATTGACGACTTCAACGCACGACACGAAACGCGCCGAAGACGTTCGCGCACGGTTGAACGTGCTTTCCGAAATTCCCGAAATCTGGATTGAAACCATCCGCCACTGGTCGAAGCGGAACGAAAAATTTCGCCAAAATAATTTCCCCGACCGCAATGCGGAATATCTTTTTTATCAAACGATTGTCGGCGCGTGGCCGATTTCCGAGGAGCGCGCGCAATTCTACATGGAAAAATCCGCGCACGAATCCAAACAACACACGGCTTGGACGAACCGCAACGAGCCTTATGAAAAAGCGCTGAAAAATTTCATTTCAAAAACACTGCACGACCGCGAATTCACTGGCGATTTGGATCGGCTTGTTGCAACGATTTCCGAAGCCGCCGCCGTGAATTCGCTCGCGCAAACATTGGTCAAACTCACTGCGCCCGGCGTGCCGGACATTTATCAAGGCTGCGAACTTTGGGATTGGAGCACGGTTGATCCTGACAATCGCCGCCCGGTGGACTTTGAAATGCGAAAAAATTTGCTCGCGGAAACCAGTTCGCTTTCCGCCGGAAAAATTTGGGAACGCCGCGCCGAAGGTTTGGCGAAAATGTTTCTCATCCAAAAAACCTTGAAGCTGCGCGAAAGATTTTCAGGGTTTTCTGAATTTGATTATCAACCGATTTTCGCGCGCGGCGCGAAGGCGGAAAACGTCTTTGCGTTTTCGCGCGGCGGAAAAATTATCACCGCCGTTCCGCGCTTCAGTTTAAAAATCAAAGGCAACTGGCAGGAAACGGCTTTGCTTTTGCCGGAAGGAAAATGGAGCAACGAATTCACCGGCGAAAATTTTAGCGGCGAGGTGCGCGCGCAAAACCTGTTCAAGAAATTTCCAGTCGCGCTGCTGGTCAAAGGAGAATAATCATGCACACATTTCGCGTTTGGGCGCCGCCGCCTAAAAAAGTTGAAGTCCAGGTTGGAACCGAAAAGTTTTCGATGCAGCCGCAAACGGACGGCTGGTGGGAAGCGCAAATTGCATCGGCATACATTGGCGATAATTATGGTTTCATTCTGGACGGCGA
>CAXUBD010000260.1:0-2842 GCA_964249225.1 uncultured Verrucomicrobiota bacterium
CGAACTCGCACGCCTGGCCGATGATGATCGGGCCGGCGCCGATGATGAGGACGCTGTGGATGTCGGTGCGTTTGGGCATGGCAAATTAAACGGCAACAGATGAAACACAGATTGAACACAGATTAAAAGACAAAACCAATCCGTGTTCAATCCGTGGCTAAAACAATTTCGATTGATTTCCCGCCGCCGGTTTCAAGCCAAGTTTCTTGTAGCTCAATTCCGTCGCGACGTGCGCTTTCATGGCTTCACTTTCAATTTTTCCGCAGCGGCCAGTTTGCGCTGGTTGGCGTCGAACGTCAGAAATTCCCGGGCGCCCAAGCACAATGCCGTCGCCACATGAAGAACATCAAAGCTGCGGTGCCCGCCCGTAATCGTGTTGCGCGTGGAAAGTTCCTCGGCGTGGCGAAACACCTCCAGAAAGTTGCATGATGTCAGCATGGCCAAGCCGTCCGCCAAATCTGTTTCAAACTGGTTCAGCGCGATTTGCGCGTCTGCCAACGCAACGCCTTCGCGCGGGTTTGCGGAATGTCGCCAGACCTGAAAGCGAAGCGCCTGACGGAATTCATACGCGAGCAATGCCGTGACGTGCAATGGTTCTTTCATTGTGGCCGCGTGCGCAGCCGCCGCCGCCGAAGTTGACTGCTTCACATAAAAACCGAATAGAAAGCTGGTGTCAGGATAAGCGGTCACGAAAGGTCTCCCCGGCTGGCTGCAAGGCCGCGCGCCAAGTCCGCCGCGTCATATTTTGTATCGCCAAAATCCTTCTTTAATCGCGCCATGATGTCCGGCATCTTGAACCGGCGCGGTTTTTCCGGCACGGCGGGCAAGAGGCGCGCGAAGGGTTTTCCGCTTTTGGTGATCTCCACCGGCTCGCCTTCGGCAATCCACGAAGCCACGCGCGGAAAACGATTCCGCAAATCTCTGACGGTTGCTGTTTTCATAGTGATACAAACTTGTATCACGCAGTTAAAAATGTCAACGCTGTTTCAACCGTCGTGCAATGCTAAAACAATTTCGACTGATTTCCCGCCGCCGGTTTCAAGCCGAGTTTTTTGTAGCTCAATTCCGTCGCGACGCGGCCTTGCGAGGTGCGGTTGAGGTAGCCTTCCATGATGAGATACGGCTCATAGACTTCCTCGATCGTGTCCGGTTCTTCGCCGACGGCGACGGCGAGCGAATTCACGCCGACCGGCCCGCCGCCGAATTTCGTGATGACGGCTTCGAGAATTCTTTTATCCATTTCGTCCAAACCGTTTTCGTCAATTTCCAGCATCGCCAGCGCGCGGTCGGCGACTTCTTTTGTGATGCGGCCATCGTGCCGGACTTGCGCGTAATCGCGGACGCGACGAAGCAAATTATTCACGATGCGCGGCGTGCCACGGCTGCGGCGGGCGATTTCGTGTGCGCCGGTTTCTTCGATTTCGACATTCAGCAAACGCGCCGAGCGGATGACAATTTTCTGCAAATCTTCGCCGACGTAATAATCCAATCGTTCGCGCATCCCGAAGCGCGTGAGCAACGGCGCGGTGAGTAAGCCGCTGCGCGTCGTCGCGCCGATGAGCGTGAAGCGCGGGAGATTCAGCCGCACGCTGCGCGCGTTCGGACCCTGGTCAATGATGATGTCGAGTTTAAAATCCTCCATCGCGGGATAGAGATATTCCTCGATGGTTTTTTGCAGGCGATGAATCTCGTCAATGAACAGCACGTCGCCTTCTTCGAGATTAGTGAGCAGGCCGGCGAGGGCGGCGGCTTTTTCAATCGTCGGGCCGCTCGTCGCTTTGACATTCGCGCCCATGGCCTTTGCCAAAATATTTGCGATGGTCGTTTTTCCCAAACCCGGCGGCCCGCTCAACAAAATATGGTCGAGCGCCTCGCCGCGCTGTTTCGCGGCGGCGACGGCGATCTCCAATCTTTCTTTCACCTTCGGCTGTCCCGTGAAATCGGAAAAGAGCGACGGACGCAGCGTCATTTCAAGCGCCACGTCGGGTTTGTTCAAAGTGGAAGCGGTATGTTCGGCCATCGCATCAGCTTGCGGAAAGCGGCGCGCAGCGGCAAGCGCGATTCATCCGCTTGCGCGCGAAGGCGTTCGGCGTCAGTTCACATTTTTCATCAGAAAATGCTGGAAATTCAAACGCGTCTTCGGCACGCTGTGCGTTCATTTATGGCAGGAAATAAATCTTTTTTTCGCGCGGCAATTATTCTCGCAGCAGCTTTTTTCACAACGAGCGCCTTTGCCGGCGACGCGGACATCAATCTGCCCGCTTTGGATAATGTCTCATTTTTCAGCGGGAGCTTGAGCGGCCATGCAATTTTATATTCCGGCCTGATCGTTTGCGCCATCGGCGCGGCGTTTGGATTTTTTGAATACGCCAAGACCCGCGCGCTGCAAGTCCACAAATCCATGGGCGACGTTTCCAACATCATCTGGGAAACGTGCAAGACGTATCTCTGGCAGCAGGGAAAATTTCTCGCGACGCTCTGGATTCTCATCGCCGTCTGCATGATTTATTATTTCAAATTTTTGCAGGAAAAAACTTTCGGCTCGGTTGCTGTTATTCTGGCGAGTTCCATTCTCGGAATTCTTGGCAGCTACGGTGTCGCGTGGTTCGGAATCAGAATTAACACCACGGCCAATTCCCGCGCCGCGTTCGCCGCGCTCAAGGGCAACTCGCTCAAAACGCTTTTCATCCCGCTGCAAGCTGGCATGAGCATCGGCCTGCTGCTCGTCTGCGTCGAACTCGTCTGCATGATTTGCATCCTCGCGTTCGTGCCGCCGTTGCTCGCCGGGCCGTGCTTCATCGGTTTTGCGATCGGCGAATCGCTCGGCGCGAGCGTGCTGCGC
>CAXUBD010000260.1:2852-3852 GCA_964249225.1 uncultured Verrucomicrobiota bacterium
CATCGGTTCTGACCTGATGAAAATTGTTTTCAACCTGCCCGAAGATGACCCGAAAAATCCCGGCGTCATCGCCGATTGCACGGGCGACAACGCCGGCGATTCCGTCGGCCCGACCGCCGACGGTTTTGAAACTTACGGCGTCACGAGCGTCGCGCTCATCGCGTTTCTCGCGCTCGCGCTGGCCGCGTCGCCTGTTCTTTGCGGCAAGCTCATCATCTGGCTTTTCGCGATCCAATCATTGATGGTGCTCGCGTCGCTCGGCTCGTTTTATTTGAACAAAGTCATCGCGACCGCGCGTTACGGCGGCAAAAAGAATTTTAATTGGGAAGCGCCGCTGACCGATTTGGTTTGGATCACTTCAATCATTTCCATCATCGTCTGCTTCGTCGCGACCAAATTTTTGCTCGGCAATTTTTCGATTCCCGAAATGAAAGACAACGTGCTGACGGACGTGCCGCTGTCGAATCTTTGGTGGGTGATTTCCGCGATCATCGCGTGCGGCACGCTCGCGGGCGCGCTCATCATGGAGTTCACGAAAATTTTCGTCAGCACCAGTTCGCGCCACGTCAAGGAAGTCACGCGTTCGTCCGAGCAGGGCGGCGCGTCGCTGAACATTTTGTCCGGCCTCGTCGCCGGAAATTTTTCCGCGTTCTGGATGGGCCTCGTGATCCTCGCGCTGATGTTCACGGCATATTTATTTTCGCAGAACGCGGATTTTCTCGCGCTGCTGCCGGAGAAATTTAATTTTGCCGCGCCGATTTTTGCCTTCGGCCTCGTCGCGTTCGGTTTTCTCGCGATGGCTCCGGTCACGATCGCCGTGGACAGTTTTGGCCCCGTCACCGACAACGCGCAATCCGTTTATGAATTGAGCCGCATCGAATCGCAGCCAAATATTTCCGCCGAAATCGAAAAGGAATTTAATTTCACGCCAAACTTCCACGACGCCAAACTGGAATTGGAAAAAGGCGACGGCGCGGGCAATACCTTCAAGGCCACCGCC
>CAXUBD010000261.1:0-3852 GCA_964249225.1 uncultured Verrucomicrobiota bacterium
GTCGGTGACGATGAACGAAGGATCAATCTTGCCTTCGACTATCAGGTCCAGGAGCGGAGCGAGATATTTTTGCATTTGCGGCTGGCCGGACTTGATCGTGAGCGGTTTGGCGACCACGGCGCCCATCGGCACGGAAACTTTATTTATGAACACGCCGCGCAGCGCGATGATGCCGCCCGGCCGGCACGCCAGAATCGCTTGTTCCAATGCGTAAGGACGCTCCATCGTGGTCAACTTCGTCTTGGTGGCTTCCGCGACGCCGCCGTGCCCATGACTTTCCAGCCCCACGGCTTCGATCACTGCGTCTGGCCCTTTGCCTTGAGTCAACGCCAGAATCTGCTCCTGCAGGTCATCGCTGTCGAAGTCCAGTGTTTCCGCGCCCGACGCGCGGGCGAGCGCCAGTCGTTCGGGAACCGTGTCAATCGCGATCACCTGCTCCGCTCCAAGAAGGAAGCAGGAACGGATGGCGAGTTGTCCCACCGGGCCGCAGCCGAACACGGCGATGGTCTGGCCGCGTTGAATCTCGCACATTTAAGCGCCGACGTAACCCGTCGGAAAAATGTCCGATAAAAACAGGACTTGCTCATCGCTCAAACCATCCGGCACTTTGATCGGACCCACGTCGGCGTAAGGCACGCGCAGATATTGCGCCTGTCCGCCCGCAAACCCGCCGTAGGCATGGGAGTAGCCAAACAGGCCCGCCGTCGGGTAGCCGATTATTTTGGCCTGTTCCTTGCCGGCGGGATTGCTGCGTTCACAGCAGGAAAAAATTCCCCACCGGCACATCCGGCAATCGCCGCAACTGATGGTGAATGGAACCACGACGCGGTCTCCCACCTCCAATTTGTCTCTCGCGCCCGGGCCGACTTCCACCACCACTCCCATCGTTTCATGGCCCAGCACATCCCCTTTATGCATGGTGGGCACAAACCCTCCCATCAAATGCAGATCCGAGCCGCAAATGGCGCAACTGGTGACCTTGATGATCGCATCGCGCGAATGTTCGATTTTTGGATCAGGAACCGAATCGCAACGGATGTCTCCCCGACCATGCCAGCAAAGTGCGCGCATATTTTAGCCCGGTTGAATTTCAATGCCGCTGAATTTGGCCGCTTATTCGCTTTTTTCGCTCTTCTTTGAATTGCGATTGGCCAGCAAAAAGCCGACGATTGCGCCGACGCCCAACGCGATGCCAATGGCTTTATACGGATGTTCCTGCACGGCTTGATGCGTGGCTTTTGCGCCGGCGATCGCCTTGTTGCGGACATTGCCGACCAGTTCCTTGCTTTGTTCAACGAGGGTTCCGATGTTGTTAGAGTCGTCTGAATCTTCGGTGTGTCTGGGTGTATGTCTGTTCATATGTTTTATGAGTTGAATGTTTATGGACCGGACTTATTTCGTCGCGATCAGCAGGCAAATCCATTAGCCTTTACCGTGCCACGCCGATTTCGTTGATAATCGAATGTCGGTCAGAAAATAATGCATCCATTTTGCACGAGTCCATGCAGTCTGCCATGTGACAACCTCAATAAAAAAAATTAAATCACTACCATGTAAGCCTTCAACAAGTGATAATTAAACCCTGCTTACCTTGAAGATTTGTCTGGAAACGATTCAAAGCAACGGGCGGCTGGCAAAAGATTGGACTCTTCATTGCTGGCCGCCCGTCTACTTTATTGGTTCAAACGAAAATATCGTTTGAGCTTCACCGGTGAAATCGGGAAGGATCGGTCTAAGGCGCGTTCGTTTGCATTTCGGGGGGGATTTTTCCGTCTTTGCCGCCAACGTTCGCGTTATAAGCGTTGGTTGACTGGTTCATGTTAATGCTGTCCTTGCTGGAATCCATGTCGGAATGACAGCCAGTCACGGCTAATGAGCCGACGGCGAGTAATAAGAGAATTTTTTTCATAGGATTTTTTTTATTGGTTGTTTTACGGTTGAAATTTATCATGGTCTGGTCTCGCGTTGTTGCGGCGACCGGGTTTCAAATAAATTTCAATTTTATTTGCGACTGATGATTGCATTTAGTGTGCCACTAATGAATCCTAGGGAAGTCCTTGTTCGACTATAAGTTGTGGTGGGAACCAATGCAAAATGCGCCTGGGGATATAAGTTTTGCAATGAGCGATGATAAACCGGGGATTGCATTCCTGCTGTGACGTGTGGGAAAATCACCAAGCTGCCCTTCACGTTGCAAGCTTCAGCTTTCGGTCCTTGCTTTCATCCATCCAGCGGACTCCTGACTCCAAGCCCCGGCTTCTGCATCACGTGCGGATCTGCGTCGTCGCCACATCCTTATCCATTATCTCACGGGGTGAACCGCATCAC
Source organism: uncultured Verrucomicrobiota bacterium (assembly GCA_964249225.1). Taxonomy (GTDB): domain Bacteria; phylum Verrucomicrobiota; class Verrucomicrobiia; order Limisphaerales; family UBA11358; genus UBA11358. The sequence goes on from CAXUBD010000261.1 coordinate 2,329, forward strand.
CTCCCGCAATTGTTCCCGCAGTTTGAGCTTGGGATTAGGCCGCACCCCTCGCAAGGCCCCACTTTTGTTTTATCCGGTTTAATAAATTCAATGATTTCACAATGATTAAGCCTCGACAAAGCAAAATCCAACATTTATCATAATTTCATTTCCGTGAACCGCGATAAACAACAATTTTGTCGCTTAATCTAACTGTTAGGCGACCATGCGCGCACCACTTACAATATCGTTGTTACTGGCTTGTCTGATTTTTGTCGGCTGTTCACAGTCCGGCGATTTTGGCAGTTTTTTTCTTGGCGAGGTTACGAAGTATGGCCACCCACCAAAGACGCCAACCACGATTTCAAGACTTGATGCGCGATGGACGATTCAGAATGATGATGATGGTTTTCGGGTTTTTGTTCGCGGGCACCATTCGCCGCCGTTGACGCATTGATGCGGCAGATTTTTGGTGCACCGAAGGTTTCCACCGATAGCGACGCCAAAGGTCAGCCACATCAGGTTTATGGCTCGACAGATATTAACCTGGCAGTCCAGTGCATCGGACGTGTCGATGATGTTGAAATTATTTGCATCAAGGGCAGATTTGCGGGAGGTTCACCATGAGGTCGCCTAACCAGTCGCCGGAACCGCCGTTACCGCTGCGGTCGCAAGCCACGCCGCGAGTCGGCGGTGGCTCAGCTTTGGTCGTTAGGCGGCATTACACTATATGAAAATATCACGCATCATTCTTTTCGCACTTCTGCTGGTCGGTTGCACCAGCACACATCAGACCGCATCGCTGACCGCAGACCAAGCCAAGGCAGTCGCCATGCAGTTGGCAAATGACAGGGCTTCGACCATTTATCATTGCCAGCCTTTTCGAGACGGACAGCCGGCGCGAGTTGTGGCAGGTCATTGGGTTTGGACAGAGCAGCGAGGATATGGCCAAGGTGATATTCAGGCCAAAGTTGAGCTTGCAATGGATGGTTCGACCCACAGTGTTGATGTTCAGCTTTTAGACAATCGAGAGTATTAGAGATATGACCAGGCCGCCTAACAAGTCGCCGGAACCAACCGCCGTGGCCGCTGCGGTTGCAGTCCACGCCGCGAGTCGGCGGTGGCTCAGCTTTTTTCGTTAGGCGGCTTGTAACGCATGGAGACAACACAAACATTTTGGCTGAAGGCGCGACTTACAATGAGTTGCCTTATGAGTTTGCCAGTCTTACTCTCAGCCGGATTCTGGGTCGTGATATATTCCATTCCCATTCTCCTTTTTATTGGTGAGTTTTTCATTCCTGCTTTTCTCGCACTTTTTCTTTTCAGTGTTATTGGCCTTTTTGCCAGTGTCGTTTGGTTCTTTCTGGCTCCAAAGACATGGGATGTCATTTCTTGGCCGCTAGTGAGTATTATTTGTGTCATTCTAAATGTGATTGCATTTCGCCACTTCACGAGCGGAGTGGATGTGATGCCAGTTCCAACATGATGCCGCCGCCTAACCAGTCGCCGGAGCCAACCGCCGTTGCCGCTGCGGTTGCAATCCAC
>CAXUBD010000262.1:0-3838 GCA_964249225.1 uncultured Verrucomicrobiota bacterium
ATGCCGACAAGCGTGACGTTCGGAAAATGCAGTCCCTTCGCGATCATCTGCGTCCCCACGAGGATGTCAATCTTGCCCGCGCGAAAATCGCCGAGGACTTTGCGATAATCATCTTTGCGCTTCATCGTGTCGGCGTCCATCCGCTGGATGCGCGCCTTGGGAAAAAGTTTCGCGAGCGTCTCTTCGACGCGCTGCGTGCCTGTGCCGGAAAATCGGATCGCGGGATTTTTACATTTCTCGTTCGGGCAAACGAGCGGAACTTTTTCGACGTGGCCGCAGATGTGACAGGCGAGTTTTTGTTCCTGCCGGTGAAACGTGAGCGCGAGACTGCAATTCGGGCAATTGCAAACGTAACCACACTTCGGACATTGCAACGAAGTTGAATAGCCGCGCCGGTTCAGAAACAAAATTGTCTGCTCGCCGCGATCAAGTCGCTGGTTGATCGCTTCTTTGAGCTGCGGCGAAAAAAGCGGCGTGCCCTTCTCCTTGTGCGCCGCCTGCCGCATGTCCACGACGCGGACGTGCGGCATTTTTTGATTGTCCACACGTTCCGGCAATTCAAGCAGCGTGAACTTGCCGCGTTTGCAATTGTAAAAACTTTCGAGCGACGGCGTGGCCGAGCCGAGCACGACGACGGCGTTTTCCATCTGCCCGCGCATGATGGCCACGTCGCGCGCGTGATAGCGCGGCGCTTCCTCCTGCTTGTAACTCGTTTCATGTTCCTCGTCCACGATGATGAGGCCGAGCGGCTCAACCGGCGCAAAAATCGCCGACCGCGCGCCGATGACGATGCGCGCGCGGCCTTGCCGGATCTTATGCCATTCGTCATGACGCTCGCCGGCGGACAAATGCGAATGCAAAACCGCGACGAGCGTCTGCAATTTCCCCGAGCTGAACCGCGCCTTGAACCGCTCGACCGTTTGCGGCGTCAACGAAATTTCTGGCACGAGAACAATCGCGCCTTTGCCTTGTTCCAGTGCGTGCGCGAGCGCTTGTAGATAAATTTCTGTTTTCCCGGAACCAGTCACGCCGTGAAGTAAAAAAGTTGATGGTTGAGAGTTGAAAGTTGAGAGCGGTTTGTCCATCGCCGCCGTGATTTTTTCCAGCGCGACGGATTGTGCCGGATTCAGCACGATGTTTTGCGTCGGCAAAATGGTTTCGCGTGCATAAGGATCACGTTCGGAAATTTCCGAAGTGATTTCCAAAAGACCGCGATCCTCCAGCTTGCGAACAGTTGCAGCGGTCGTCTCAGCAAGCTCAAGCAGTTCGGTCAGCAAAATTTCGCGCCGTTCTTCGATGATGTTCCAAACGTCCTGCTGGCGTTTCGGCAATTTCGGAAATTCTCCGCTCAAATCAAGCGCGCGGACGAACAATTGTTTTTTCCAACCTTCTTTTTCTTTGCGAATCGCCTCGGGCAAAACGCTTTTCAGCGCGGTCTCCGGCGCGCAGCAATAATATTCAGCAATCCAACGCGCGAGTTTCAAAACCTTTGGCGTCACGAGCGTTTGCGCGCCGATGACTTTGAGAATCGGTTTTAATTTCGTGTGCGCCGATTCTTCCGCGAGCGCGGTGACGGTGCCGAAAATTTTCCGCGCACCAAACGGCACCTGCACGCGCGTGCCGACTTCAATTTGTCCGACAAGCTCAGCCGGAATTAGATAATCAAATTCCTTCCGCAGCGCGATCTCAAGACTGACGCGGGCGATCATTTTTTATTTGTTGAATTGGTGAATTGTTGGATCGTTAAAACGGCCGTTTCACAATTCAACGATTTAACAATTCGACGAATCTCAATCTTTGGAAATCGCGCGCATTTCAGTTTCAAGCTGTTGCCGCAACGAATCGCGTTCGGCGTCCGAAAGGTCGCGCGGCACGCGCAGGATTTCGCCGACGACAATTTCGCAGCGCGCAAACGGCAGCGGAATCTGGAAACGATCCCAGCTTTTCAACTGGATTTTCCAGTTCAGGTTCAATGCCACCGGCACGATCGGCAAGCCCGTCATCTGCGCCAGCGAAACAATGCCTTCGTGGATTTGATAGCGCGGTCCGCGCGGTCCGTCCGGCGTGATGGTCAGGTCGTGGCCGCGTCCGGCGCAGGTGGTGAGTTCAAGTAATGCCTGCGCGCCGCGCCGGCTGGATGAACCGCGCACCGGCTGGATGCGGAACCGTTCGAGAATGCCCGCGAGGAACGCGCCATCGCGGCTCGCGCTCACGAGCGCCGCCATGCCCGCGCCGGAATTGTGCGGACGGCGGTGCTGTTGGAGGACCTTGATGCACGCCGCGAGCCGGTTGTGCCACAGGCAAAAAATCGCGGGACTGGCGGCGGTGCGGGCGAAAAATTCCGAGCGTTCGCTCAGACGGCAGCGCACCGTGAGCATGAGCGCGCGCAGCAAAACGCACACGAATAATACCCCCAGACGTTGCTGCCAATTCAATTTGTGCGGCACGACCACGCCGGATTTCGGATTTCGGATTTCGGATTTCGGATCGGCCATCAAGCTCCTTTTTTCAAACACGCGCGCACGAGTTGTTCGACCGTCGCTTTTTCGCCGAGCATGGTTTGCACGGCGCGGACGGAATCGTGCGCGTCAACCTGTTTGAATCCGAGCGCCATGAGCGCGAGCACGGCGTCGTTGATCTTCTGGTCGTCGGGCGAAAACGAATGTTTCGCGCTCGCGGCTTCCCACGCGCCCGCCGCGCCGATTTTATCGCGCAACTCGACGACGATGCGTTCTGCGGTTTTTTTGCCGACGCCGGAAATTTGCGAAAGCGACTTAACATCGCTGCTGGCGACTGCGCCGCGAAATGTCGTGGCGTTCATGCCACTCAAAATATTCAGTGCGGTTTTCGGGCCGATGCCGCTGACGTTGTTGATCAGCAGGCGGAACAAATCCCGCTCCATCGCGCTGGCGAAGCCGTAAAGAATGTGCGCGTCCTCGCGGATGACGAGTTGCGTGAGCAATTTTATTTCGTTGCCTGGTTGCGGCAATTTATCGAACGACGAGAGCGGAATGAGAACTTCGTAACCAATGCCGTTCACGTCTACAATGACTTGCGTGGGCAGCGCTTCGACGAGTTTGCCGTGAAGAAAAGTGATCATGGTTAAATTTTCTTCGGCGGCGTGAGGTTGTAACGCGAATTTTCCCGCGCGTGGGTGAGCGCGAGCGCGAGCGCATCCGCCGCGTCGGGCGCGGGCAATTCTGCAAGCTGCAACATCCGCTGCACCATTTTGGCGACGGCGAGTTTTTGCGCCGCGCCGTAGCCGACGATGGCGAGTTTCACTTTGCGCGTGGCAATCTCGAAAATGTCCAAGCCAGCCTCGGCGATGGCCGCCATCGCCGCGCCTCGCGCCTCGCCCATGATGATGGCGGTCTTTAAATTTTGCGCGAAGAAAAGCCCTTCGACGACGCAGACCGTCGGCTGGTGTTTTTTGATTTCCTCGCGGAGCGTCTGCGAAATTTTTGCGAGGCACCGCGAGCGTTCCCACGTCGCCGGACAGGAAATGGTTCCGTGCGCCAAAGTTTCTGGAAAAGGCGTGGCCAGTTTGATGACACCGTAACCGGTTCCGCGCAGCGACGGGTCAACGCCGAAAATAATTTGGTGAACGGCGGGCGACGGATGGCGGGTGGCGGACGCAAAAAGATCACGCGACGGTTGGCCGCGGATGCGTTCCTGCATTTGTTCAAATTGCCGGCGCGTGATGCCCACAGGTTGATTTTGCCTGCGGCGGAAAAGTTGTGAAAGCAAAAACGCCGCGTGTTTGTCGCGCGGCGTTTCAAATTGCCGGTGCAACCTCAACGTCCGTGGCCGTCTTGATCCCTATCGCGTCCTCCTGATG
>CAXUBD010000263.1:0-3827 GCA_964249225.1 uncultured Verrucomicrobiota bacterium
GTTTCATAGTGCGGTTAGAAATTAACAGTACAATTAACAATTAAACAAACACATGAAAAACAATATGAAAAATAAATGGTTGGTAGCGGGAGCTGTGGCGGCATTCGTCGCTTTCAGCGCAACAGTCCAAGCGACTCCGATCGTTGGATCTATTAGCTTCACAGGCGGCTCACTCTCATTTGGTGCCAATTCGGTCACCTTCTTGACTGATTCGTCAGTGGCTAACACCCCCGGTATTGTGCCTACTGGTTCCTTTGCTGGCACGGGAGGAGCAGCTCCGGTGCATTTCACGTCAATAACATCGTTCACACCTTTGGCTCCGAGTCCTGTCAGCCCTTTGTGGACGTTCACATTCGGCTTGTTAACGTATAGCTTCAATTTGACAAGCTTGTCAGTTGTCACTGATGATCAGGCCGATGGCATCCTCCGCCTTAAAGGTAACGGAACGGTATCAATTACTGGTACTGGCAGCACATATACTCCCACCTTTGCCACATGGACGCTTGCCTCTACTGGCGGTAATGCACCTATCTTCGGATTCGTAGCCGGTAACAAAGCTCCTGATGGCGGCACCACGGTAATGCTGCTCGGCGCTGGTTTGTCTGGATTGGCTCTTCTCCGGAAGAAATTGGCGGCGTAAGTTAGCTGCTACAATCTTAGTGTTTCATATTAAGGCAGGGATTTACTCCCTGCCTTAATTTTTTTTATTATGGCCGTCCGACATTTCTTTGCTGCATTCTTGACCGAGATTTGAGATTTTAACCTTGATCCGAATGCCCGGAATAAAGAATGAATGCCGTTGCGATCCTCGTCTTCATCAGCGCCCTTTTTAGTGGCGTTATGGCTTTCATGGTTCTCTGGCATGATCGACGCTCCATCGCCCATCGTTCGTTCGTAGCCGGCATGACGGTGCTGTCACTGGAAAGCTTCTTCAACGGATTGTCTCTGGATGAAACTTCGGCGGATGAAATAATTTACTGGCAGGAATGGGCATTGAGCGCCATGTCTTTTTTGCCGGGCATTTGGATTTTTTTTAGCTTGTGTTACGGACGCGGCAATTACCGGGAATTTATTAAAAAGTGGCGGTTGGTTCTCGTTTTGGCATTCGTCATTCCAGTAGGTTTGATCGTTTTATTTCATGAAAATTTGATTGTTCCGGTTGTCGAGACAAAGGAATTGACATTAAGATTGGGGACACCGGGCATCTTCCTCAACGTTTTTTTTCTGCTGGGCGCATTGTTCATGCTGATGAACTTGGAGCGAACATTTCGCGCATCAATTGGAACAATGCGTTGGCGGATCAAATTCATGATCTTGGGACTGGGTGTGTTGTTCGCGGTCCGATCCTATACCAGCAGCCAGGCTCTTTTGTATCACGCCCTTGATCTCAAACTTCAAATCGTGAATTCCGGCGCTCTGCTGATCGGCTGCGGGCTGATTGTCCGGTCGCTTTTGCGCGCGGGACATTTCGACATGGATGTTTATCCGTCGCGCTCCGTGCTGCAAAATTCTTTCACGGTCCTGCTGGCCGGAATTTATCTGCTTGTCATCGGCGTATTTGCCAAAGTGGTTACATGGTTGGGCGGCGACGCTGCTTTTCCGTTGAAAGCGTTTGTGGTGCTGGTTGCGCTGGTGCTGCTCACGATCTTGCTGCTTTCGGAACGGGTGCGATTGCAAACGAGTCGCTTCATCAGCCGGCATTTTCAAAGACCATTATATGATTATCGCACGGTGTGGAAAAAATTCACTGAAAGCACCGTGTCTTGCATGCAACAAACCGAGTTGTGCCAGGCGGCGGTAAAGTCGGTCACGGATTTGTTCCATGTTCTTTCGGTGACCATTTGGCTGGTGGATGAAAAAAAGGAACAATTGGAATTTGCCACTTCGACCTTTTTATCCGAAGCCAAGTCACGCGAACTCAAGCCGAACAATGCGGACACCATTGAAGTCATCAATGCTTTGCAGAATCATCCGGAACCGGTTGACATTGATGCCTCGAAAGAGCCGTGGGCGGCGACATTGAGAGCGTGCCATCCGGATGAGTTTCGCAAAGGCGGAAATCGCATCTGCGTGCCGCTCGTGGTCGGCGGCGAGGTTCTGGGCCTCATGATTTTGGGTGATCATGTCGGCAGCACGATTTTTTCCTGGCAGGATTTTGATCTTCTGAAATGCGTCGCGGATCAGGTCGCCGCCGGTTTGCGCAACGTCCAGCTTTCTCAAAAATTATTGCAAGCCAAGGAACTTGAAGCCTTTCAAACCATGTCGGCATTTTTCGTCCACGATCTAAAAAACACCGCGTCCACGCTGAACCTCATGTTGAAAAATCTGCCGTTGCATTTTGACGATCCCGCATTCCGGGCGGACGCGTTGCGCGGCGTGTCAAAATCCGTATCCCATATCAATCAACTTATCGAACGGTTGAGTCTGTTGCGTCACGCGTTGCAAATCAAACCGGTGGAAGCCGACTTCAATGACGTAGTCGCCAAGGCTCTCGCCGGCTGGGAAAAAGTTCCCGGTGTAAATTTGATCAAAGACCTCCAGCCATTGCCGAAGATATTGCTTGATCACGAACAAATGCTCAAAGTCGTCATCAACCTCGTTTTGAATGCCCGGGAAGCGACGCCTCCTGACGGACAGGTTCGCATCGAAACCTCCCGCCACAACGGCTGGGCGGTGCTTACCGTATCAGACGATGGCTGTGGCATGAGTCCGGAATTTTTAAACCGTTCCTTGTTTCGCCCGTTCAAGACGACCAAAAAAAACGGGCTTGGCATCGGCATGTTTCAAAGCAAAATGATCATTGACGCGCACAAAGGCCGGATTGAAGTCGAAAGCCAGCCGGGCAAAGGAACCACTTTCCGGCTGCTCCTGCCGATCCAAAAGACAAATTGATGAATCCCAAATTACTGATCGTTGACGACGACGAGGAAATTCGCACCCAGATGAAATGGGCTTTGGCGAAAGATTATGAAATCTCGCTCGCCGAAGATCGTCCCAGCGCCATTGAAGCGTTTCGCGCGGCCAAACCCGCCGTGGTGCTGCTGGATTTAGGCTTGCCACCCAATCCCGCCAGCCCGGAAGAAGGTCTGGGAATTTTATCCGACCTCCTCACGCTGGACCGGTTGGCAAAAATTGTCATCATCACCGGCCAGGGCGAAAAAGAAATCGCCCTGCGCGCCATCGGCTCCGGCGCTTATGATTTTTTGAACAAGCCCGTGGAAATGGAAGAATTGCAATTTCTCCTCAAACGCTGCTTCCACCTCGCTCAACTGGAAAAAGAATATTCGGAAATGCAGCGCCTGCTGCGCAACGACGACTTTGAAGGCATGCTCGGCACCAGCGCGCCCATCCGCACCGTCTTCGACACCATCCGCAAAGTCGCCGCCACCGACGCGCCCGTGCTCATCCTCGGTGAAAGCGGCACCGGCAAGGAAATGGTCGCCCGCGCCATCCATCAAAAAAGCCTGCGCAAAGACGGCCCGTTCATCGCCATCAATTGCAGCGCGATTCCTGAAACGCTTTTGGAAAGTGAACTTTTCGGCCACGAAAAAGGCGCGTTCACCGGCGCCCACGTCCAGCGCAAAGGTCGCATCGAAACCGCCAGCGGCGGCACTTTGTTCCTGGACGAAATCGGCGAGATTCCCCTGCCCTTGCAAGTGAAACTCCTGCGTTTCCTGCAAGAACAATGCATCGAACGCGTTGGCGGACGCCAAGAAATCCAGATTGACACCCGTGTCATCGCCGCCACCAACGCCGACCTAAAAAAAGGCATGACCGCCGGAACTTTTCGCGAAGATTTATTTTATCGCCTCGCCGTCGTCCAGATC
>CAXUBD010000264.1:0-3764 GCA_964249225.1 uncultured Verrucomicrobiota bacterium
GCACGGTGGGATAAATCACATAAACGGATTTCTTGTCCGAGGGTGAAACGGACACCACGTGATCCAAGCCCATGGATTTCATCTGGGTCAGGGCGCTGGGCGGGATTTTGCCGCCTTTCATTTCCGACATGTTCATTTCAAACCGCGAATTGCCCTGATCAAAGGCCAGCTTGCCGGGAATCGTCAGCGTGCCGCCGGATGCATCCTTGTTCTGCACTTCGAGCGTGGCGGAAAAAGTTTTGTTATCGCGGAACAATTTTTCCATGCCGCCGCCGAACTGCGAGCCGCGTGACATCGGGCCGAATTGTGAATATGCCGGCGCGATTCCCAAAACGAGGATCGCGAGCGATAAAATGAGGTTCTTTTTTTTCATAAGGAGCAAATGGTTTCTGGATTTGTCTGATTTAAATGGCGCAATTTTTTCCGCAAGTCGAGCGAAAATATTTTTCAACGCAGCCGGCGGCGCAAATATCCAAGCTGTTCGCTCAACACCATCGGCAGGCGCGTGCCGAATCTGGCGTGATATGCGGCCACATCATCGGCTTCGTTTCTCCAGCCCGCGCCGTCCACCGCGAGCAGTTGCGCCAGATTTTCGGCGGGCAGATTCAGGCCGGACAAATCCAGCGCGTCGGGCGTCGGCAGATTTCCAATCGGCGTCAATTGCGCATTGCCTTTGCCTTCGACGCGTTCGCAAATCCATTTCAGCACGCGCGAATTTTCGCCGAAACCCGGCCAGAGAAATTTTCCGTCCGCGCCGGTGCGAAACCAGTTCACAAAATAAATTTTCGGCAATCGGTTACGGTCGGTGCGATGCGCGAACGACAGCCAGTGCGCAAAATAATCCGCCATGTTGTAGCCGCAGAACGGCAGCATGGAAAACGGATCGCGCCGCAAGACTCCAGTTTGCCCGATTGCGGCGGCAGTTGTTTCTGAACCACAAGTTGAACCGAGAAAAACACCTGCTTCCCAATCGAAAGCCTCGTTCACAAGTGGAATTGTGTTCGGACGGCGACCGCCAAATAAAATCGCCGAGAGCGGCACGCCTTCAGGATTCTGCCAGTCAGGATCAATCACCGGGCATTGCGACGCGGGCGCGGTAAAACGCGAATTCGGATGCGCGCCTTTTTTTCCGCTCGCCGGTGTCCACGGCTGGCCTTCCCAGTCAATGCCATTTTCCGGCGCAGGCACGCCCATGCCTTCCCACCACACATCGCCGTCGGGCGTGAGAACGACGTTCGTGAAAATTGCATTTTTCGCGCAGGAAATCAGCGCGTTGGGATTCGATTTAACCGAAGTGCCCGGCGCGACGCCGAAAAATCCGGTTTCAGGATTCATCGCGTAAAGCCGTCCGTCGTTGCCGATGCGAATCCACGCGATGTCGTCGCCGAGCGTCGTGACGCGCCAGCCGGACAACGTTGGCTGCATCATCGCCAGATTGGTTTTTCCGCACGCGCTCGTAACGCGGCGACGATGTAAAACTTTTTTCCTGCCGGCGAAGTCAGGCAAAGGATCAGCATATGTTCCGCGAGCCAGCCTTCGCGTTTCGCGACGACCGAGGCGATGCGCAGCGCGAGACATTTTTTGCCGAGTAACGCATTTCCGCCATAACCCGAACCGTAAGACCAAATCGAAGGATCGTCAGGAAAATGAACGATGAATTTTTTCTGCGGATCGGGTTCGCACGGCCACGGAACATCTTTTTGTCCCGGCGACAACGGCGCGCCGACCGAGTGAATGCACGGAATGAAACTTCCATGTGCGCCGAGCTTTTCCAAAACGGCTTTGCCCATGTGCGTCATGATTTTCATGTTCACGACGACGTAAGGCGAATCGGTGATTTGAATCCCGATTTTGCAGATCGGCGAATCCAGCGGCCCCATCGCGAACGGAATAACATACAGCGTCCGGCCTTTCATGCAGCCGTTGAAACGGTCGCGCATGATTTTTTTCATCTCGACCGGATCGGCCCAATTATTCGTCGGCCCGGCTTCGTCTTTTGTTTTGGAACAAATAAAAGTCCGGTCTTCGACGCGCGCGACATCGCTCGGATGCGAACGCGCGAGAAAAGAATTTGGCCGCAATCTTTCGTCAAGCCGGACAAACGTGCCGCTTTTCACCATCGCGTCGCAAAGCGATTCATATTCCGCATCCGAGCCATCGCACCAATGGATTTTTTCCGGCTGGCAAAGTTCGGACATTTCTTGGACCTAGGCGGCGAGCTTTTGATTTGAAGTCGGAATGCTTTTCATCCTTGCCCCGAAACTGGCAGACCACCCCTGATTTGAACAGTGAAAATAATTTTCCGCCGCGCCTTTTGCGTGCGTCGCGACCGGCTTTATGCTATTAATAAACCGGATGAATTCATCGCCCGACAAACGCCAGACCCACCACGACGATGCCGCCCAATGCGTCGCGCGCTCCGTCGTGGCCACGCTCGACGAAGAGCCGTCGCTCGAAGCGGTGACGATTGATCCCGCGCACCAGAAAATTTCCGTCGCCACGCTCGGCCGCGTGGACGTGGAAAAATTGACGCAACGCCTGACCAATAAATTTCAGTCCGCGCAAAATGCCGATGCAAATCACGCATGCTCATTGTTGAGCGGCAAGAGCGATTGCGCCGTCTGCGGCTCGCCGTTTTCCGACGCGGAGCGGAAAAAAATCACGATCCGGCACGACGGCGACAGCACGACCATCGCGCGCGTGACCTGCCCGACCGCGCCGAAATTCTGGCGCTGGCGCGACCTGCCGTTCCCCAAAATCGTCCCGCGCGAAATCGAAATCCACGACCACGACCACGGCGTTGACGAATGGAAAATGCAGATGGTCGCCGCAGTTTTGTGCGGCGTGTTCGGGCTGGCCGGATATTTTCTGCCTGCCCCGTTTAAGATTTTCTTTTTTGTCGCGGCCTATCTCGCCGGCGGATTTTTTCCTGCCGAAGAAGTCTGGGAACGCCTGCAAAAACGCGCGATTGACGTGCATTTTCTGATGCTCGCCGTCGCCGTCGGCGCAGCCAGCATCGGCGCGTGGGTCGAAGGCGCGACGCTGCTGTTTCTGTTTTCGCTGTCCGGCGCGCTGGAACATTACGCGTTTGGCCGAACGCAAAAAGAAATCCGTTCGCTCTTCCGCGACGCGCCAAAAACCGCGACGGTCGTCGGCGAACAAAACCGCGAACGCGAAGTGGCCGTCGAAAATCTTCGCGCCGGAATGAAACTGCTCATCAAGGCCGGCGCGCAATTTCCCGTGGACGCGGAAATTTCCAAAGGCGCGACCGCCGCCGACGAATCGAACCTGACCGGCGAAGCCGCGCCCGTCGAAAAAAATGTCGGCGACGCCGTGCTGGCTGGCACGATCAATTTGTGGGGCGCGGTCGAAGTGCTCGTCACGAAACCCGCCGCCGAAAGTTCGCTGCAAAAAATCATCACGCTCATCCGCGAAGCGCAGCAGCAAAAGGCGCCCGCGCAGCAGTTCACCGACAAATTCAGCGCGGCCTATACTTATTTTGTGCTCGCACTTTCGTTCGTGATGTTTTTTGTCTGGTGGCTCGGTTTCCATCTCGTGCCGTTTGTCTCGACCGCTGCGGCGCACAGCGCGTTTTATCGCGCAATGACTTTGCTCGTCGTCTCGTCGCCGTGCGCGCTGGTGCTTTCGATTCCGTCGGCGGTGCTGGCGGCGATTGCATGGGGCGCGCGACACGGAATTCTTTTTCGGGGCGGTGCGGCGGTTGAAAAATTGGCCGAGGTCAACGTCGTCGCGCTCGACAAGAC
>CAXUBD010000265.1:0-3757 GCA_964249225.1 uncultured Verrucomicrobiota bacterium
CCGCCGGAAACATCCACGCCAACCGGCTGGCATTTTTTCACGCAAAGGCACAACGTGCGCAAAGAAATTTTTCAACCGCGAAACAACGATGATTTTAATCTGTGTCCATCCGTGATTAAAGTTCAACCAGCTTGACCGTCGAAAGCGGATGTCTGATACTCATAGAAAGGAAAACCGCGATTCATGCGAACGGATCTGTTGAATCAATCTATGGAAATTAAAGCTCCTGCGACCGGCCCGATGGCAGAAATTTTGACTCCTGAAGCGTTGGCGTTCATGGAAAAACTCGTCCGCGAATTTGAGCCCACGCGTCAAAAACTCTTGGGCAAACGCGTCGAGCGGCAGAAAGAAATTGATAACGGCGCGATGCCGGATTTTCTAACGGCGACACAATCCATCCGCGAGGACAAATCGTGGCGCGTCGCTGCGATTCCTGCTGATTTGCAGGATCGCCGCACGGAAATCACCGGGCCGGTGGATCGCAAGATGGTCATCAACGCGCTCAATTCCGGCGCGAAAGTTTTTATGGCCGATTTCGAGGACGCCACTTCGCCGACGTGGAAAAATCTCATCGAGGGACAAATTAATCTGCGCGACGCGATTCGCAAAACAATTTCCTTTGCAAGTCCCGAAGGGAAAAAATATTCGCTCAACGAAAAAACCGCGACGCTCATGGTGCGTCCGCGCGGCTGGCATTTGCCGGAGAAACACGTCTTCGTGGATGGCCGGCCGATTTCCGGCAGCCTGTTCGATTTCGGTTTGTATTTCTTTCACAACGCCGCCGAGCTGTTGAAGCGCGGCAGCGGTCCGTATTTTTATTTGCCGAAGATGGAGAGCCATCTCGAAGCTCGGCTCTGGAACGACGTTTTCAATTTCGCGCAGGACGCGCTGAAAATTCCGCGCGGCTCGATTCGCGCGACGGTTTTGATTGAAACCATTCTCGCCACGTTCGAGGCCGAGGAAATTCTTTACGAATTGCGCGCGCATTCCGCCGGATTGAATTGCGGGCGCTGGGATTACATTTTCAGCTTCATCAAAAAATTCCGCAACCGTCCCGGCTTCACGTTCCCCGACCGCACGCAGGTCACGATGACCTCGCCATTCATGCGCGCGTATTGCCTGAACGTCATCAAGGTCTGTCATCGTCGCGGCGCGCACGCGATGGGTGGCATGGCGGCGCAGATTCCCATCAAGAACGATCCGGCGGCGAACGAAGCCGCGCTCGCCCGCGTCCTCGCCGACAAGGAACGCGAAGCCGGCGACGGCCACGACGGCACGTGGGTCGCTCATCCCGGCCTCGTGCCCGTCGCGCTCCAGGCGTTCAACAAACACATGCCGACGGCGAATCAAATCTCCAAACAGCGCGACGACGTGAACGTGTCCGCGAAAGATTTGTTGAGCGTCCCAACCGGCACAATCACCGAGGACGGGCTGCGCGGAAACATTCGCGTGGGCGTGCAATATCTCGAAGCGTGGCTCGGCGGCAACGGCTGCGTGCCGCTTTACAATCTGATGGAAGACGCCGCCACCGCCGAAATTTCCCGCGCGCAAATCTGGCAATGGCTCGCGCACAACGCCGCCCTCGCCGACGGCCGCAAAATCACGACGCAGCTTTACGACGAAATACTGCCGCACGAAATGGCGCGCATCGAAAAGGAAGTCGGCAGCGTGCGGTTCAGCGCCGGCAATTATTCCCGCGCCGCGAAACTGTTCAGCGAAATGTCGAAAGCAAAAGAGTTCGCCGAGTTCTTGACGTTACCGGCGTATGGGTTGATTGATTGATTATGAGCAGTGCGTTGGAATTTATTTTAAACGGCAAGCCGGTTCGCGCGGAAAAAATTTCGCCGAACACGACGCTGCTCGATTTTCTGCGCGGCAGCGGCCTGACCGGCTCGAAGGAAGGCTGCGCCGAAGGCGATTGCGGCGCGTGCTCCGTCGCCGTCATCGAGCGCGACACGAACGGCAAGCCGACGTATCGCGCGGTGAACAGTTGCCTCATGCCCGTCTGCCTTGTCGCCGGTCGCGAAATTATTTCGGTCGAAGGCGTAGGCTGCTCAAAAAACCCGCACCCGGTTCAGCAAAAAATGGTCCAGCATTTTGGCTCGCAATGCGGCTATTGCACACCCGGTTTTATTTGTTCCATGTTGGAAGGTTATTATCGCGACGATTTGAAAACCGGCGACGACCTCGACGAACAGCTCGCGGGAAATCTTTGCCGCTGCACGGGCTATCGTCCGATTCGCGACGCGGCCATCGAAGCCTTCGCCGAACGCGTGACAAAAAAAGGCGGCGACACTTTCGCCGAGCGCCTGAAAAAAACTGACACCAAACTCGGCGCGGCGGAATACGAATTCGCCGGAGAAAAATTCTTCCGCCCGACTTCGCTCGCTGAACTGTTACGTCTCCGAAAAGAAAATCCCGAAGCGCGGCTCATCGCCGGTGCGACGGAACTCGGCTTGGACATCAGCAAGCGTTTCAAAAAATTCCCAACGCTCATTTCCACCGAAGCCGTGGCCGAGTTGAAGGAAATCCACAGCGGCCGAATGGCAAATCGGCGCTGCCGTCACGCTCACGGAAATTGAAGACAAGCTTGGCGAAGAATTCCCCGCGCTCGGCGACATGCTGCGCGTTTTTGGTTCACGCCAAATCCGCAACCGCGCCACGATGGGCGGCAACGTCGTGACCGCGTCGCCCATCGGCGACAGCGCGCCAGTGCTGCTGGCCTTGGATGCAAAAATTATTCTCGCTTCGGAAAACGGCGAACGCGCCCTGCCGGTCAGCGAATTTTTTATCGCCTATCGTAAAACGGCCCTGCAACCGGATGAAATTTTGAAAACGATTGTGATTCCACGCGGAATTTCTTCGCCGGATTTCAAGCGGAAAGCCGGTTGGTTCAAAGTTTCCAAGCGCCGCGAAATGGACATCAGCACGGTAGCCGCATGTTTCGTTTTGGATTTGGACGACCAAAAAATTATTCGTCATGCCCGGCTCGCGTTCGGCGGCGTGGCGGCGATGCCGGCGCGCGCGAAAAAAACGGAGGCGGCGTTGCTTGGAAAAATTTGGAACGCGGAAACGATTGCCGGCGTGCTGCCGGTTTTGCGGACGGAATTTTCGCCGATTTCCGACGTGCGCGGCTCGGCGGAATTTCGCAGCGGCCTGATTACGAATTTGCTGGAGAAATTTCATATTGAATTTTCGGCGGGACGAATTCCACAAGTCCCAGATTTCGATGCGGGAAGTTTGGGACTCGCAGAGCTTGTCCCTCCGAATAAGAAAATTAGTTCGCCGCCGCACGAAAGCGCGCACAAGCACGTCACCGGCGAGGCGATTTACGTGGACGACCAGACGAACGGGATGCTCGAAACCTGGCCGGTCTGCTCGCCGCACGCGCGCGCGAAAATTTTGAAACGCGACGCCACCGCCGCGCGCCAGATGTCTGGCATCAAAGCCGTACTGCTCGCGGAAGACATTCCCGGCTTGAACGACGTGGGCATGAAGCACGACGAACCGTTGCTCGCGACGAGCGAAGTTTTTTTTCATAGCCAACTCATCGCGCTCATCGTCGGCGATTCACAGGAAGCGTGCCGCGCCGCCGCAGAAAAAGTAGTCGTCGAATACGAACCGCTCGCGCCGATTCTTAAATTGCGCGATGCGATGGCCAAAGGAAGTTTTCACAACGAGCCGAACTTTATCCGGCGCGGCGACTTGGAAAAAATTTTTTCCGATGCATCGCTGACGCTTGAAGGCGAATTTGAAC
>CAXUBD010000266.1:0-3744 GCA_964249225.1 uncultured Verrucomicrobiota bacterium
TTATAACGTTCGGCACGATGGGCGCGAAAAGCGTGGTGCGCGACGTGGGCCGCGTGATGGGTTTGGGCTACAGCGAATGTGACCGGCTCGCGAAACTGATCCCGTTCGATTTGAAAATGACGCTCGAAAAAGCGCTTAAACAATCGCCCGAACTCAAGGAGGCTTACCAAAACGAAGACGTCACGCGCGAGCTGATTGACACCGCGCTCATCCTCGAAGACATCACGCGCAACGCCTCGGTTCACGCCGCCGGCGTCGTCATCGGCGACCAGCCGCTCGTGAATTTGCTTCCGTTAAAACAAGACGAAGACGGCGCGCTCGTCACGCAATATTCGATGAATCCCGTCGGCGATTTGGGTTTGCTGAAAATGGATTTTCTCGGCCTGAAAACTTTGACCGTCATTCGCAACACTTGCGAAATGATCAAGCGCACGCAGGGAATCGAAGTCCCGATTGAAAATCTCCCGCTCGACGACGCGAAGACTTACGATCTGCTGAACAAGGCGGAAACGCTCGGCATTTTTCAATTGGAATCCGGCGGGATGCGCGATCTCTGCCGCAAATTTCAGATCAGTTCCATCGAGCATATCACCGCGCTCATCGCGTTGTATCGTCCCGGCCCGATGGAACTCATCCCCGAATTCATCAAGCGCCGACATGGCGAAATTGAAATCAAATACGAACATCCGTTGCTCGAACAAATTTCCAAAGAGACTTACGGTATTTTAATTTATCAGGAGCAGGTGATGCAGGCCGCGCAAATTCTCGCCGGCTTTACGCTCGGCGCGGCGGATATTTTGCGGCGCGCGATGGGCAAGAAAAAAGTCGAGGAAATGCAGGCGCAACGCGAGAAATTTGTGAAAGGCTGCGCCGTCACAAATAAAATTCCGGCGGCGAAGGCGAATCAGATTTTCGATTTGCTGGAGAAATTCGCCGGCTACGGTTTCAACAAATCGCACGCCGCTGCGTATGCCATCGTCGCGTATCAGACCGCGTATCTGAAGGCGAATTACCCCGTGGAATTTTTCTGCGCGATGATGACCAACGACATGGCGAACGCGGAAAAGTTGTCCGAATACATCGCCGAGGCGCGCGAATTCGGCATCGAAGTCCTGCAGCCCGACGTGAACGAGAGCGAAATGTTTTTTGCGCCCGCGCGCGAAGGCAAGGCTATTCGTTTCGGGCTTGTAGCCATCAAAAATGTCGGCGAAGCGGCGGTTGAGGCGATTTTGAAGGCGCGCAAGGAAAATGGAAATTTCAAATCGCTGTCCGAACTTTGCGAACGCGTTGATGGCCGTTCGTTGACGCGGAAAACAATCGAAGCGCTCGTCAAAACCGGCGCGTGCGATTCGTTTGGACAAACGCGTGCAACTTTATTTGCACAAATCGAGCGAACGCTGGCGCGTGCGGCGAGCATTTTGTCCGACAAGCAAAAAGGGCAAAGCTCGCTCTTCGGCGCGCTGGAAGAAAAAGCGCCGCCGATGCCCGAAGCCATTTCCAATCTGCCCGAATGGCCGCAGCACGAATTGCTCGCGCACGAAAAAGAACTTTTGGGATTTTACGTCACCGGCCATCCGCTTACGCCGTTCGCGCCGATTCTCGAAAAATATACTTTGTCGAACACGGCAAAGCTTTCCGAGTTGACGAACCGCAGCTTGACGCGCATCGGCGGATTGATCGCGGCGGTGCAGCACGGCGTTTCCAAAAAATCCGGCAAAGCTTACGCGATGGTCACGCTCGAAGATTTGGAAGGCTCGGTGCAGATTTTGTGCATGAACGAGAACTACGACAAATATCGCGAGCTGCTGGTGGAGAACCATGCGATCCTCGTCATCGGCGAAGTGAACACCGGCGAAGACCGCCCGAAAATTTTCCCGCAGGAAATCCTGCCGCTCGAAGACGCGCCAAAAAAATACACGAAGCAGGTTCATCTGCGATTGCACACGGCGCATTTGAAGCCGGAAGATTTTGAGAGCGTGCGCGAAATCGTCGCGGCGAATCCGGGCAAATGTCCGCTGCTGCTTTGTTTTATGCGTCCGGCGGGCGAAACGATTTTCCTGGAAACGAACGAACGGTTCGGCGTCGCGCCGTCGCTGAAATTGCAGCACGCGGTTGACGCAAAATTTGGAGAGGAAACGTATTACGCAAAGATTGACACGAGCCTGCCGGAACGCGCCAAACGCAGTTGGGAAAAAAAATCCGGGAACGGTGCTGAAGAATAATTTTTATTTCACCGCCGCCCAGACGCGGTGCACGTCGTCGTGTTCGTCCAGCGTGTGCAAAAATTCGCCGACTTCGTTGTGCTGCGCCTCGGTGAGTTCGGGAAATTGTTTGGGCACGTAGCCGATTTCGCTCGTCACGACCGTCCAGCCGTTCGCAGAAAGCCATTTTGAAACGGCGGCAACCGACGTGCGTTCGCAAATAAATTTTGCCCCGGCGGTTGCGGCGGGAATGTCGTCATTCTGTTCGTGCGTCAAAATCTCCACTTCGTTCGCGCCGGCTTCGATCGCGGCGGCTTCGCCATCCACATTTGTATCGGGATGATGCGCCTCGACGAGGCCGACGTGGTCGAACAGAAATTTATTGCTGCCCGCCGTGCCGAGCTGGCCTTTTTTAAAAAGCACGCGGATTTCGGGCGCGGTGCGGTTCACGTTGTCGGTATAAACTTCGACGATGAGCGGGACTTTGTGCGGCGCGTAGCCCTCGAACACCACGTGTTCCATCACAAGTTTTTCGTCGCCTGTGCCCGCGCCTTTTTTGATGGCGCGCTCGATGGTGTCACGCGTCACGCTTTCCTTTTTTGCCTTTTCAACGGCGGTGAACAGGCGCGCGTTCATCGCCGGATCGGCGCCGCCCATTTTGGCGGCAACCGAGATTTCGCGAACGAGTTTGGCGTTCGTCCGGCCTTTTTTGAGGCCGGCGACCAGACGTTTTGCATGAAGCCATTGGCGTCCCATAAAATTTAATGAAAAAATCAGGGACAAGTTCGCAGCTTGTCCCTGAAAAGTGCAATTGCATCGCGCGGAATTTCTCCGCGACAATCTATTTGTTCGTCGAAGTGGCGTTGCCCACCGCGTTCGTCACGGCGTCTTTCGCGGCTTCCGCGCCGTTTTTGATGGCGTCGCCGGTTTTGTTCGCGGCGTCCTTCACGTCGTTGCCGGCGTCGCTGGCGGCGGATTTGGTGTTGTCTTCCGCTTTTTGCGTGTCTGATTTATTGCAGCCGACGGAAACGGCACCCAGAGCCAAAACTGCAAGCAATGCAATGGCGAATTGTTTTTTCAGTGGTTTCATAATTTTTTTTATTGGTTGTGACCGACATTAAGGTTTAACCCACGCGCCGTTCCAGCGCAACAGTCTTTCAAGCGCGCCGCTCTTTGATTGCCGATAAAATATCCGCCACGACTTCGCTTTTCACCTTCGCGCCGACATTTCCTTTGCCGTGCAGACGGACGGAAACCGCGCCGGCGTCCATGTCGCGGCCGCCGATGACGAGCATCGTGTGGACTTTGTTTTTTTCCGCCTCGGCGATTTTCGCCTTCATCGGGTCGCTGCTGAAATCCGTCGTGCAGCGCACAAAATTTCCGCGCAGTTCGTCCGAAATACTTTTCGCGTAACTTAATAATTTTTCGTCGTCGCCAATCGTGATGACGCGCACCTGTTCCGGCGCGAGCCAGAGCGGGAAGTTGCCGGCGTAATGCTCGATCAAAAAGCCGATGAACCGTTCGTGCGTGCCGAGCGGCGCGC
>CAXUBD010000267.1:0-3700 GCA_964249225.1 uncultured Verrucomicrobiota bacterium
CGTCAGTGCCAGGGAAGAATGCCGTTTTGCCTGCGGTCAGCGCGGATTTTTCGGCGCAATTGAGCGCGTTGCAGGCGCAGGTGCAGAATTTATCGGCGGACAACACGACGCTCGAAGCGAAGCTGAAAGAGGCGTTGTCCGCGCAGCCGACGATGGTGGATTCGCGCGAACTGGCCAAGGCGCGGGAACAGATCCGCGAGCTGATGAAAGAAGATGATTTGCTCAAGGCGAGCCTGGCGGAAAATCACGCGGAAAAAATCGTGGTGGATACGAATGCGCTCGCGCAGGCGCAGGCGGACCTGGCCGCAGTGAACGAAAAATTGTCCGGCGAATTGGCGGACGAGAACCAGGCCTTGCAATCGCGAATCCAAAATTTTCTGGCCAGCGCCGAAGCGGCGGATGCGTTGCGCGCGGAAAATGCATTGCTCAAGAAACAGCTTGCCGAATCGCAACTGGCGGCGACGAACGAACTGTCTGTGGCCGCCTTGACGAATGAACTGGCAAAATCGCAAACGCAGATTTCCCTTTTGCAATCCAACGCCGACATCAGCGCCCAGGAAAAAACCGCCTTGGAGCAGCGCGTGCAGCAGTTGCAGTCGGCGACGAATGCGCCGGTCGCGTCGCCCACCCAGACCGAAAACGAGGCGCGCATCCGCGACCTGACGCAGGAGCGCGACAGTCTGCTGGCCAAGCTGGACGCCGCGAACAAAAAAATTTATGGCAGCCGGCAGGATGTGGCGGCGCAGGTCAGCCAGTTGACCGACGAGATTTCGACGTTGCGCGCGCGGCTGTCAGTGGATGAGGCGCCGTCCGTGCCTTACACGCCGGAAGAACTGGCGTTATTCAACCAGCCCAAGCCGCCGGTCGCCAATCCGGATGCGGAGAAAAAATCCATCGCGGAAATGCCCAGCGGCACGGCCACGCTCGTGGTCTCGGCGCAAAACCATTTTGCCGCGCGGCAATACGATCAGGCCGAAGATGATTATCTTCAGATTTTGAAACACGACCAGAACAACGGCTTGGTGCTTGCGAACCTGGCGGCGATCGAGTTGCAGCAGGACAAGCTCGATGACGCGGAAAAACACATCAAGGCCGCGATCGCGCAAAGTCCGAACGACGCCTACAATCTTTCGATTTTAGGCTACCTGAAATTCCGGCAGGAAAAATACGACGACGCGCTCGACGCTTTGAGCCGCGCGGCGAAAATCGATCCGCGCAATGCTGAAATCCAGAATTATCTCGGCGTCACGCTCGGTCACAAGGGTCTGCACACGCAGGCGGAAACGGCGTTGCGCAAGGCCATCCAGCTTGATCCGAATTATGCCGCCGCCCAGAATAATCTTGCGGTGATCTACATCAACGAACAGCCGCCGCTCGTCCAGCTTGCGCGCTGGCATTATCAAAAGGCGCTGGCCGCCGGGCAGCCGCACAATCCGGATTTGGAAAAAAAACTGGCCGACCAAGGCTCGCCCGCCAACCCGTGATAAAAATCGGCGGGCGAGGAATTTGGCGGGCGAGCCTCTGTCGAGCCGTGGCTTGGTTCGGCCTTGAGAGAGTCTCGCCCGCCTCGAATTTAAGATCATCGTGAATTTTAAAATATGCTCCGGCAAAATTTTCAGGAGTTGATGATTCCCACGCGCGGGCGCGGGCTATATGAGTTCACACGCGATGTGGAAAAATGGATCGCCGAAAATAAATTTCAGGACGGCCTGCTGACAATTTTTTTGCGGCATACTTCGGCCTCGCTGCTCATCCAGGAAAACGCCGATCCCGACGTGCGGCGCGATTTGGACGCATTTTTCAAACGGCTCGTGCCCGACGGCGATCCGCTGTTCATCCACACGGCCGAGGGCCACGACGACATGGCGGCGCACATCCGCACAGCGTTGACGACGGTGAATCTTTCAATTCCCATTCGTTCCGGCGCGCCCGCGCTCGGCACGTGGCAGGGAATTTATTTGTGGGAACATCGCACGCACGGTCATTCGCGCCGCGTCGCACTGCACTTCATCGGCGAATAAACTCGCCAAATGCGCCGGCAGGTGGCACGTTGCGAAATTATATTATGCAAGCCATGACATTTTCGCGCGGCACCATTTTGATGGCGTTGTTTTTTGTTTTTAGTTCCGGCGTTCGGGCGGCCACCACGAACGCTTTTGGTTTCACCGGCCCGGAAATTTATCCGATTGATGACGGTATCGCCCTGCTGCACTCGGCGGATCTGGATGGCGACGGCTTGAACGATTTGATCGTCGCCAACAATCTGCGCGCGAAGATCAATCTGCTCTACAACCAGACCGGCCGGACGAACCGCGCCGCCGACGCGAAGCCGGCGCAAAAACTGGAGATCAACGAACTGCCGCCAGACGCGCGTTTCCGCATTGATTCGATTCCCGCGGACGAGCGCATCAGTTCGATGGACGTTACCGATTTGAACGGCGACGGCCGGCCCGACATCGTTTATTACGGCGACGCGAAAGACCTCATCGTGCTTTACAACCTCGGCACGAACGGCTGGAGCGAGCCGAAACGCTGGCATATCGAAGACGGGCGCCTGGACGGAAACGGCCTGGTCACCGGCGACCTGAACGGCGATGGACTGACGGACGTCGTCATGCTCGGCGACAACGGATCGCTTTATTTTCTCGCGCAGCAAAAGGATCATACGCTGGCCGAGCCGCAGAAAATCTCCTATTCCGGCACGCCGAAATCCGTGCAGATCGTGGATGTGGACGGCGACGGCAAAAGTGATCTGCTGCTGGTGGATTGGGACAGTCCCACGCCGTTTCGTTTTCGTCTGCAAAATTCGGGCGGCCAGCTCGGGCCGGAAATCTATTTCAAGACGCAACCCATGCGCTCATTTTGGGCCGATAATCTGGAGGGCGGCAACAAAACCTACATCGCGACCATCACGCAAAATTCCGGCCGCGCGGAAGTCTCGGAATTCACGCGGCGGCCGGCGGAAATTCTGTCGGGCGCCTTTCGCAAAGGACAATTTCAGATCCTGCCGTTGAACAAGACCGACGCGGCGCAACGCGGCCTGCTCTGGGCGGACGTGAACGCCGACGGCCGGCCCGACCTGCTCGTGGCCGAACCCGAAAGCGGCCAGCTCTCAGTTTATCTGCAGCAGACGGACGGCACGCTTGCCGCGCCGAAAAAATTTCCCAGCCTCGCGGGCGTCAGCCAGTTGGCGGTGGCGGATTGGAACCACGACGGGCATCCGGAAATTTTTCTTTTGAGCCGCGATGAAAACGCGGTCGGCGTCACGCAGTTCGACACCAACGGGCACCTGCCGTTTCCCACGCTCATCCCGCTCGACGGCAAGCCGCTCGTGATGGCGGTCGGCGCGTTGAAACCGGGCGCGAAGCCGACGCTGGCGATTATCGTGGACAAGGACGGCGTGCGTTCGCTCGTTACGCGCACGGCCGACGGCAAAACCAAACCGCAAAAATTAAGCGACAGTTTCAAATCCAGTGTGGCGCCTGCGGTCGAGACGGCGCCAGCGGTCTGAAGCCGGCGCTCACCCTCATTTCATCAAGGAGGCTCGAGACATGACCAAAGTTTATAAGCTACATCCCGGCATTGGAATTGCGCGCGTCGGTCGCAGCATGGATGGTTTCTTTCTAGCCGGCGAAAGTCCTGACGCCGACCCATTCGAGCTTGACGCCCAAATCGCGCTCTATCCGCTCCATCACGTCGC
>CAXUBD010000268.1:0-1170 GCA_964249225.1 uncultured Verrucomicrobiota bacterium
ATTGTGGATACCAGCCATTTGCCTGCTGATACTGATAGCGGGAATTTTTTATGTTTTGGCGATAAAGACAAAAACTGTTTCCAGCAATTATAGAATCACCACTTACGATTCAGCGGGAAACGTCACAAAAACTCAAAACGTCACAAAAACTCAGTATGATTCGGAATTGAAGATTGGCCGCTGATTGAAGTTGCATTGAACAAACAATCGCCTTGCGATTCAGTTTCCAAATCCATCTCGCCCATTTTCAGCCAAGCCAGAAACCGGATGTAGGCGTAGATGCAAGCATAGCCCAAATCTTTTTTTCCGCTGGCGCTGAACTGCCGCGCATTGTTGCGCGTGAGCGCGAGCGTTCCATCATCGCGGGTCAAAACCTGAATGTTTGAAAGTTGCAGCCGCGCCGCGTCGAGATTTTTTAGCGCCCATTTTTTTTCGACTTCCCAATTTTCCGTCGTGGACGCCGGACGCTCGTTGAACGGCAGCGGAAACGAGACGATGCCGTGTTCAATCGCCTCCTCGAACGCGCGGTGCATCGCGTCGTAAAGATTGTCCACGCCGGAAAGAATCGGCCAGAGGGCGCGGATCGTCGGGTCTTGTCCCCGGAACATCGTCAGGATGTAACTCGCCATGCCCGAACTAATGTCGTCGAGCGAGGCAATCGGCGTCACTTCCGTCTCGACGCCCTCAATCGTCTGCCGGCTCTTGTTAAGCTCGGTCATGATGTGCTGGCCGCCGCCCTGCGGGTCCATGCAAAGGCCGGTGAAACCAAAGTGCCGGTGCTTGCGATGGATGTGTCCGCTCCATTCGCGCGTCGTCTCGGCGATGAACACGCTGTCCTCTTTCATCGAGCGCAACTTGTCGCCGCGAATACGGTAAGCCCAGACAAATTCCGCCAGCCAGTCGCCCACGTTGCCTGTCGGCGCGCGGCCAAGTCCGGGTTTTGGCCTCACGCGCAGCACGGCCAGCGCGCCGTCGTCCGCCGTTTTGCGCAACGCCGGCGCGGGGTCAATGCCTAGAAAATAATAAAGTCCTTGCGGACGGCCACCGGGTTCTTGCGGACAATCACTGCGAACACATTCTGGTTCAAGTTTATTCGCCATGCCGGTCGGCACGCAACGATCCAAGGCCGCTTCCGAATAAAGCCCCTGCGTCTCACGCGCCCAGACGCCG
>CAXUBD010000268.1:1180-3688 GCA_964249225.1 uncultured Verrucomicrobiota bacterium
GAGCACGTCCCGCAGATAATGCGCGCGCGTAAATTGCGCCTTCATCGCCTTGATGGTTTTCCAGTCGGGGATTTGTTCCTTGAACGGCTTGCCCGTGTGCGATTTCAAGTTGGAAAAATCCTTGAAGGAAAAACTGATGGTCGCGTAATACGGATTGCCCTTGGCGATCTCCTGCTGGAAAACCTGGTAGCGCGGATAGCCCGCGTGCATCGTGCTTTCGGCGGTCGCCATGAACAGCCGGTGATTTCCCCAGAGCGGATGAAACTGGTTGAAGCAGGAGCGGCGCACGCGCCCCAAAATCTGCTGGTTGATGCCGCCCACTGATGCGCCGCTGGCGGATGCGAACCGCGTGTCATTCTTCCGTGTCATGGACTCCACCTTTGTCCATTCATCAATGCCGACGACGTTGAGCGTCAAACCCGCCTGACTTTTTGCGTCCTGAATCCAGTTGGGCGCGGGCAACAAGACCTTGCTGCCGTTCTTGAAATTCTGGGTGTAACAGGCCGGGCCTTTTTTGTTGTCCTTGCCGCTCACGTCGCCGTCCGTGTCAACGCTGCCCAGCTGCGCGTTGAAGATCGGCGCGCGCGCTGGATTGAAGTCCGTGTAATACGGCCAGAAGATTTGTTTGCCTGCCTCGAACGTCTGGTAGTAGGCGCAGCACCATTGGTCGCCGATGAGCGTGCTGCGCAGGTTCATGAACAGCCAGAACACGAGCGATTTGCCCGTGCCGAATCCGCTGCTGTCTATCAAGTCGGGAATCCACCAGTAATAACGCAGGCGCGCCGATTGAAAGGCGTCGAGCTTCATCCGAAAAATCACCGAGACGCCCAGGACCGGATCAATCAGAAAATCATCCACCATCGTGGGCGTGACCTTCAAATGTTTGGGCGTGCTGGAAACGATGACGTTCACTTGCGCCTCCGCGTTTGCAGAGGCCGCGCGGCCCGCTTTAATTTGCGGGCTTCGATCCGTTTCAGTCGCCGGTTGATTTCACTTGGAGTCCGTCTTTTGGTTTTCAAGCAGGAGCTTTGGGTTGCTCCTTGCTTTCAACTAAATCGGGGAAATCATCGCCTTCGCCCGGCTCAACGCCTTCTTCGAGGTTGACGAGCGGCTCGCGCAATTCTTCGCGCACCTGGTTGACGGCGGCGCGGAAGCCGGCGTCCAGTTTTTTGAACACGCCCAGCTTGACGCGCGAACGGAAGTTCGGGTCATACAATCCGTGCATCGCCTGCACGATGGCGACGTTCAGGCCGAAACGGTATTGCGGTTCCTGCTGCTGCACGCTCTGGCGCAGCAACACCTCGACCTCGGCGTGCGAGAAAATCTTGTCAATCAACTGCCGGTCGCCGTTGGCGTAATAGTCGCGGTGGGCCTGGTTCAATTCGGAAATGACGGCGCGGAACGAAACTTTTCCGGCCAGCGATGATTCGGGGAACATATCCGACAACTTTTCCAACTGTGTTTCGCGGCGAACCTCGATGTCATTCTTGGCGGCAAGCAATTCCTGCCAGCGTTTGGAACTCGGCGAGAGCACAGTCATCTCCACTTGCAGCCGCCGCAGATACAATTCGTTCAGCAACGCTTCGCGCGCGATGGACTCGGCCATCGGTTCGCTCAACATCTTGTCCCATTCGGTGACGCGCTTGGCAAACCAGTCGCGTTCCAATCGGTTTTGTTCGGGCGTGCGCTTGGAATCAAATTCAAACATGGCTTCGGGGAATCCGTGCTTGTCCAAAATTTCATGCCCGAATATCAGTTCACCGTGCGGCACGGTTGGCGGCCCGGCGGCTTCCTCGTTCTGATTTTCTCCGTCTGACTTCCGGCCTGCCGCATTGCGCCATTGTGCGCGCAACGCTTCCAGTTCCGCTTGCAATTCTTTGGGTTGGATCGAAAGCAGTGTGCAAACCTGCCCGCGCGCGAGGATGGAAAAATCTTCGTCGCTCGCGGAAATCAAAGGCGCGACGCCGAACAATCGCCGCACGATGAGCCAGCGGCGCACCTGCGCGCAGGCCAGTTCGTGGAACATGGTCATCTGGCCTTCCCACGGCGCGTCCAAAAGAAATTCGGCGGCCAGCAGGTCGAAGCGTTCGACGCGCCATTGGTCCGAGCCGCTGCTACCGAGCGGCGTGTATTCCAAAATTGCGG
Organism: uncultured Verrucomicrobiota bacterium; assembly: GCA_964249225.1. Classification (GTDB taxonomy): domain Bacteria; phylum Verrucomicrobiota; class Verrucomicrobiia; order Limisphaerales; family UBA11358; genus UBA11358. The sequence continues at coordinate 3,326 of CAXUBD010000268.1, forward strand.
GGGCAGTTATGTTATTCAAGTGACAGTCATGGGCTGCTCCTTGCTTACATTGCTGACATCAAAAAACTTCTCGAACTCGGCCAGAATCTTTTCCGTCGTCGTTGGCACGACCGGGTTTTCGCGGTTGTTGCGCAACCAGAAATAAAATTGCATCAGCTCGTCGTCCTTCTGTTTGGCAACGACTTCGCCTGCGTCCATCACCAGGCTTTCGGTGAACTGCCGCGTCTGGCGCGGCGGCAGTTTCAGGCAACGGTCGAGATTTTTTATGAGCAAAATCGCCTGCCGGCTTTCCACGTCGTTCATCACGCCGCCGTCACGCTTCTTGTAAAATTCCGGCGGCAGCAACATCGCCTGCTGCAAGGA
>CAXUBD010000269.1:0-3665 GCA_964249225.1 uncultured Verrucomicrobiota bacterium
CGTTTGCCGGCGCGACAAATTCTTCCACTTCCAAACCGCTCAACAGCCGGATGTCGTCAATCACGCGCTGGTCGCCGGGCGCGGCGGTGGCGATGTGCATCGTGCCGTTGGTGATCTCAAAAGGCAGGATGCGGTGGCGCTTGGCAACTTCGGCAGGGAGCATGCGGATGACTTCCGGCGGCACGTCCAATTTGGCAAGATTGCTCAACGGCCTTGGCAAGGCGTCAGGTCCGATCCAGGTATCCGCACCCTGAACCGTCTGGTCGAAATCATTGTCCAAGCTTCCGGTTGCTTTGTTCATGTTCCAAAATCCCGCCGACGGATTTCAGGAAGACACCGCGACGAAGCGGACCTGAATTACATTTGTAACGGAATGGGCTATATTTAGTTGTTTGATAAACAACTTTGAAAGGAAAAAGTTGCAGAAAATGTGATCCATGCAACGGTGCCTTTAAAAATGGGTGTCTGGAGGACCGCAGAAATGAATGAAGTGAATAGGATTCATGAATTGTACGCGAGGGGTTGTTATTCTTCATTCGATGGTTTGTATTTGTTTTTTTATTTCTTGAGTTGGGCGCGGCGGCTTGCGAATTAAGAGGAACCGGATTTTTCAAAATTCATGGTCCGATTTTTAATTCATCGCCCGAAGTGGATTGTGGCCGTCGTCGGCATTTTGGTTTTTTGGCTGACGCAGAACGCGTGGCTGACGGATTCCACTCTCTGGCAAAAGGCCGAGGGCACGCTCATTGACCGGCGCTACCTGCTGCGCGGCCAGACGCTGCCCGTCCCGGAGATCAAGCTCATCGGCCTTGGCACGACTTCGTTCCAGCTCGACGCGCTGGCGCCGGAAGAGATCGCGGCGTCGCCAGCGTTGCAAAAAATGCAGCAGCCGTGGCCGTGGGATCGCAGCGTGTATGCGGCGATCCTGGAAAAGCTGATGCGCGCCGGCGCGAAAGTGGTGATGTTTGATTTTGTTTTCGCCAGCGAGACGGACGGCGACGAGGTCTTTGCCAGGGCGCTGGAAAAATACCGGGACCGCGTCGTCATCGGCGAAATGACCGCGAACGAAGAAGGCGCCACCGGCAAGACCAAAAAACTGACCACGCCGAACGCGCGCCTGTTGTCGCCGGGCGAAGAATCACTGCCCGGGCTGGTGGACATCTGGACGGACAGCGATGACATCGTCCGCCGCGCGCGCTACCGGACTTCCGTGGAAAGGGAGACTTTGGAGACGCCGGGAATGGATCCAAGAATCGTCAGTTACCTGAAAAAAGAAATCGGCGCGGGAAAAATTCCCGACGATCTGGTGCAGATTACGGCGCGCACCGCTGAAAAATTCAAGGGCAAAATTTCCACGCCGCCGCCGGATAAAAAATCGTTCATCAATTTTCAAGGGCCGCCCGGCACCTACCGCGCGTGGCCGGTGGAAAACATGTTCGTGGACGAATTGTGGCAGGCCAAGCCTTTCAACGGCGGCCTCGCCGTCTCGAACAAAATCGTCATCGTCGGCCCGATGGCGGAAATTTTTCATGACATCCACACCACACCCTTCGGCGAAATGCCCGGCCCGGAAATCCAGGCGCAGACGCTCGCGGCCTTGCTGCGCGGCAACTGGCTGGTGGAAACTTCGCCGCTGGCGAATTTCTGGCTCGCGCTGGGCGCGGTCATTCTCGCGCTGCTCATCTGTCTGGGGATTCCGCAGGCGCTGCTCAAGGGGCTGCTGCTTCTCCTGGCCACCGTGGCGTTTCTGGTCGGCTGCCAGCTTTTTTTCAACAACTGCAACCTCGTCGTGCCGATGATGCCGGCGCTGTTTTGTTTCGTCGCCACCGGCTCGTTTGGGATCATTTTTGAATACACGCTGGAGCAACTGGAGCGCCGCCGTTACCGCAACGTGCTGGACCGTTACGTTTCCGCGAACGTCGCCAAGACCATTCTTAACGACCGCCGCTCGTTTGTTGAAGCCCTGAAAGGCCGCAAACAGCCGGTGACGGTTTTGTTTTCCGATATCCGCGGGTTCACGACAATGACGGAAAGTTCCGACGCCGACAAACTGGTCACACAGCTCAACGAATATTTTTCCGACATGGTTGGCAGTGTTTTGCAACACAACGGCACGTTGCAAAAATTCATTGGCGACGCGATCATGGCCGTCTGGGGCGACACGCATAGCAAAGGGATCGAAGCGGACGCGCACGGGGCCGTGACCGCCGCGTTGCAGATGCGCGGCGCGCTGGCGAAATTGAACGAGCGCTGGAAGGAAAATCCCGACCGCATAAAATTGTCCATCGGCGTCGGCGTGAATCACGGCGAAGTCATCGTCGGCAACATCGGGCATCCGCGGCGCATGGAATTCACCGTGCTCGGCGACGGCGTGAACCTCGCCGCACGTCTCGAAAGCGCGACGAAACAATTTCACACGGACATCCTCGTCGGCGAACAGGTGGAAAAATTGACGCGTGGAAATTTTATTTTTCGCACGGTGGATTTGCTCACGGTGAAAGGTAAGACGAAGCCGGTCGAAGTTTTCAGCCTGTTGAGCGACCGCACGTCGCCGCCGCCGGCGTGGCTGGCGACGTATCATGACGCGATCAAATTATATCGCGGCCGGAAATTTCCGGAGGCCGCCGCCCGTTTTGACGCGGCGCGAAAGGAAATGGGCAGCGAGGATTTTCTGTGCACGATGTATCGGCTGCGCTGCGCGACTTACGAACAAAAACCGCCGCCGGAAGATTGGGACGGCTCGTTCACACTTGCGGATAAATGAACCATTGCCATGGCCGGGTTTTTTTTGTTAAATGGCATCATCTAGGCGGATAAAATTGAACCTGTGGAACTGTATGAAAAAACTGGCCTTTATTTCCTTGTGCTTCGGCTGCTTCGCCATGTTTTCGGCGAGCGCGGCGGTGGATTTTAAAAAATCAAAAGTTACGCAGGTCGTCAACGACGTGCAGATTATTTCCGCCGCGGATCAGGCGAAGAAGTCCGCCGCCGTGAATGATATTTTCGCCATGCCGGATATTTTGCGGACCGGCGCGGCATCGCGCGCGGAATTGGTGGCGGAGGATGACACGGTCACGCGTGTGGGCGCGAACACGATTTTTTCCTTCGACCCGGCCAGCCGCACGATTGATTTGCAGCAGGGCAGCCTGCTTTTCCATTCACCGCACGGCAAGGGCGGCGGCACGATCCACACCGGCTCGGCAACGGCGTCGGTCTTGGGTTCGACGCTCATCGTCACGACAACGCCCAACGGCGGTTTCAAAGTGATCGCGCTGGAGGACGACGCGGAAATCCATTTTCACAATGGACTCAAACAAAAATTGAAGCCGGGACAGATGACTTTTATTTTGCCGGGCGGAAACCAGCTGGCGCCGATCTTGATTTTTCGCCTGGATGAATTGATCCGAAACAGTTTGCTGGTGAAGGGATTCACCCAGCCTTTGTCCTCCTTGCCGCTCATTCTTAACCAGATGGACAAGCAGGTTAAATTGATCGCTTCCGGCCGGGCGACGGACACGGGCCTGTTGGCCGGCGAAAACGCCACTCCCGACCAAGTCGAAGTGCTGGACGCCAACACGATTCAAACCGGCGTTAATTCTTCATTGGTGAAGCTCGCGCTGGGAGCGGACGCGACCATCAACCATCCATCGCTGACGGATACGAGC
>CAXUBD010000270.1:0-3379 GCA_964249225.1 uncultured Verrucomicrobiota bacterium
ATGATGTGCCGTTCTGATTGGCGGCAGTTCGATTTTTAAGCGGCCCGAGAACATTTTATTATCCACTAACAACCCATTTTTCGTATGGCAAAAACTGAAGTTATTCTTACGCACAACATCGTCGGTCTCGGCGGTGAATCCGACCAAGTCCGCGTCGCCGCCGGTTACGCGCGCAACTATTTATTTCCGCAAGGTTTCGCGGTTCCCTTGAGCGGCGCGAACAAACGCCGCATCGAGGCGCTCCGGCAGCGCCGCGGCGAACGCGAGGCGCACGAGTTCAACACGATGACCGAACTTTCCAAGGGCGTTTCCAAATTGATCTGCGTCGTCAAAGTGAAGGCGGGCGACGACGGCAAGATGTTCGGCTCGGTGACGGCGGGCATGATCGCCGACGAATTGAAGCATCAATTCGACATCACGCTCGACAAAAAGAAAATTCATCTCGTCGGCCCGATCAAGACGCTGGACGAACACGAAGTGGAATTGCGCCTGCACGCCGAAGTCAAAAGCACATTGAAAGTGCGCGTCGAAAGTTTGACGCCGGTGGTCGCGCCGGTTGTGGAAGCCGCTCCGGCCGAAACGAAAACAGAAAAGCGCGGCAAACGTCCCGAACGCGTTGAAAAAACTGAAGCCGTCGAAGAGAAGCCCAAGGCAGCCAAGGAAGAAAAGCCCGCGAAGGCAGTCAAGACTCCGAAGGCCGAAAAGAAAGCCAAGGCGGAATAAATTTCCTAAAAATATTTTCACAAGGCCGCGGAAAATTTTCCGCGGCTTTTTTTGTTTTTGGATTTCGGTTAATTAACTTTGACCGGCTGGCGCAGGTTTGGTTTATTCTCATGAACAAGGATTGAAGTTTAATGAACCCAGACGCGCCCACCGTTTCCGCCCGTCCAAAATTGCCGCCCGGATTCCGCCAGCGACGAGGATTGAACTGGGGCATCGTCGGGTTGATGTATACGTCGTATTATTTGTGCCGCTACAATTTTTCCCTCGCGAACAAATCCATCGCCGACGAGTTTCATTTCACGAAGTCGGACATGAGCAGCATCATCTCGGCGCAACTGCTCGCGTATGCCATCGGACAAATTATCAACGGCCTGTTGACGGACCGGATCGGCGGCAAACGCGCGATGCTCATCGGCGCGGCGGGGACGATCACGATGAACGTCCTGTTCGGCGCGTCGTCATTTTGGGGCATGCTGTGGCTGTTCGTCGTGCTGCGCAGTATTGACGGTTACATCCAGGCATTTGGCGCGCCGGGTTTCATCAAGATCAACGCGGCGTGGTTCAGCCAGACGGAACGTGGCACGTTCGCTGGGATTTTTGGCTTCATGATCAACTTGGGACGGATCGGTATTTTTAAACTTGGACCGATGCTGCTCGGCGGATTTGTTTTTATCGGAATGTGGCACGTTCCACCGCTGCACTGGCGCTGGCTGTTTTGGATTCCGGCTGGCATCGCGACGTTCGTCGCCATCCTGCTGGCAATTTTTGTGAAGGACACGCCGGAGCAGGCCGGTTTTGCCAATGTCCATGCGGGTGAAGAAGACCATGACAACGTGGATGTGCGGAGCGAAATCTCGGTGGTGTTCAAAAAAATCGTCAGCAACCCGTCTGTGTGGATCATCGCGCTGGCATATTCGTGCACGGGCGCGGTGCGTCAGTGCATTGACCAGTGGTTTCCGCGCTACTTGCAGGAAGTGCAGCATCTCGACATGAGCACGCCGCAATTTCAATGGACAGGGGCTTTAATTCCGGTGGTCGCATCGTGCGGTTCGCTGTTGTCAGGCTTTATTTCCGACCGGCTCTTCCAAGGCCGCCGCGCGCCGGTGGCATCGGGAATTTATTTTATTGAAGTCGTGGTCATTTTGATGGCGGCGCAGGCGCACAGTTTGAACGCAGTGGTGATTTCGTTTATCGTGATTTCGTTCACCGTGAACTCGACGCACTCGCTGCTAGGCCCGGCGGCGGCGATGGACATCGGCGGGCGCAAGATGGCGGGGTTCGCGTCCGGTGTCATTGATTCGTTCCAATACTTCGGCGCGAGCGTCGCGTTGAAATTGCTCGGCTGGCTGCTCGATAAAAACTGGGATTACTATTTTTATTTCATGGCTCCATTCGGCGTCATCGGCGGCCTGCTCATGTTTTCCATCCGCAACAAAAACATTTCCAGCACCCAGCCGCCGGACTCGAAAAAGCTGGAAAAAACCGCTTGAAAATTCCCGCGCCGCTTTTCCCGCAACAAATCCTTTGACCCGCGCGCGCGGCTCTGTTTCCATCCAGCGGAATTTTGGCATGATTCACCCGATGAATTTCAGCGCGCTCATCCTTGACCATCCCGATACGCTGGTGGCGCTGTGTCTGGCGGCGGTCATCTTCCAATATTTCCGCAGCAACCCGATGCGGCACGGCTCGTGGTTCCTGCTCCGGCGCTTCATCAACTGGTTTCCGCTCGGCATGACGTATTCGTTTCTCTACATGGGGCGCTACAATCTCAACGTCTCCAAAAATGCGCTCGGCGATTTGATGTCGAAGGAAGACCTCGGCTTGATTTTCGCCGCCGGCACGGTGACTTATGCGATGTCGTTTCTCGTCAACGGCCCGCTCGTGGACAAAATCGGCGGCAAAAAAGGCATCCTCATCGCCGCGATCGGTTCGTCGCTGGCGAATGTGCTGCTCGGCATTCTGACTTATTTGCTCGTGATGGGTCGGCTGCATATGAACCATGTCGTCGCGTTTTCATTTCTCTATTCGGTCAACATGTATTTTCAAAGCTACGGCGCGGTTTCCATCATCAAGGTCAAGGCGTATTGGTTTCACGTGCGCGAACGCGGCGTGTTCGGCGCGATTTTCGGGACGCTCATTTCCATCGGCACTTATTTCGCCTTCGACTGGGGGCAAAAAATTATTAACCTGACCAAAGCCAATTCCACCGGCGGCTGGTTCCACGATTTGCTCCAGAAAATTTTCGCATCGCAACTCAAACCCGTGGATGCGACGTGGGCGGTTTTTTTCATTCCCGCCGCGATTCTGCTCGTCTGGGTTTTGCTCGACTGGTGGCTCATCAAGGACACGCCGGAAGAGGCGAAGTTCCCGCACTTCGACACTGCCGACGCCTCGTCCGGCCAGATGCCCAGCGAGATCGCCGTTTCGCGTCCGACGACGCCGTCGACGAACATGTCCTTCGAGGTCTGCAGCTTGCGCACCGCGTTCGCGGTCGACTCGTCGAACGTGCCGGTGGCTGCTCCGGAGTAGAGACCGGCGGCGATAAGGGCGTTTTGGATACAGACCACGCTGTCGCCCGTCGCCCCGGCGCGAACCGATTGCAGCCCGATGGTGCACGAACCCGACGGCGCGTCCTCGTCTCCCTCGACGTCACCGG
>CAXUBD010000270.1:3389-3651 GCA_964249225.1 uncultured Verrucomicrobiota bacterium
CTCGACGCTCGACCTGCTGAAAAAAGTTTTCGCCAGCCCGCTCATGCTGCTGATCGCGGCCATCGGCCTGACGTCGGGAATTTTCCGCAATGGCATCACGCAATGGTATTTCGTTTTTGCCGCCGAGGTGAAACAGCCGGGCGCGGAATTTTTTCTGCAACACTGGGGCTTGTTGCTCTGCCTTTTTGGCATCATCGGCGGATTTGCCGGCGGCCTCGTTTCCGACCGCTGGTTTCAATCGCGGCGCGGCCCGCCGACGGCC
>CAXUBD010000271.1:0-1818 GCA_964249225.1 uncultured Verrucomicrobiota bacterium
CGCTCACAGACGCTAACCGTTTCCTTCAAAAAACACTGGTGTTCATTGGCGAAAACAACAGTCGCGGCGAATCAAGCCGCGACCGAATCCGAGCGTAATTCAATATGGTGGAGCCGAAGGGATTCGAACCCATGACCCCCACAATGCCATTGTGGTGCTCTACCAACTGAGCTACGACCCCATCCAGATTGGCTGACACTTTAAATCGCCCGCCCGACTTGTCAAAAGATTTTTCCAACGCCCAAAATTAAAATCAAAAAAAACTGCAAACTTTGAACTTTGAACCCCGCGCTCGTGACTTTAGCCTTGCGCGGTGAACAATCGTTTGCCGGGCGTCACCATCATTATCGCTGCGCGGCCGGACCAAGCCGAAATCCAGGCGGTCGCGGCGGCGCGGCGAATGGATTATCCGCCCGAACTTTTGGAAATCATCGTCGCGCGCGGCCAACAGCCATCCGTCCAGCGCAACACCGCGTTGCGCACCGCGCGCGGCGAATTGATTTATTTTCTGGACGATGATTCCGTCGCGCCGCCGGGAAATCTGCGCCGCGCCGCCGCACATTTTTCCGACGCCCAAGTGCAAATGGTCGGCGGCCCGAATCTTTGTCCGCCGGCGGCGCCCGCATTGGAGAAAATATTCGCGCTCGTGCTGGGAAGCTGGATCGCTTTCGGCCCCAGCCGCGCGCGTTACACGCCCGTTGGAAAATTGCGCGACTCCGGCGAAAAAGAATTGATCCTCTGCAATCTGGCCGCGCGCCGCCAAACCCTCCTCGCCCTCGGCGGCTTCAACGAAAAACTTTATCCCAACGAAGAAAATGCGCTCATGGACGAAATCCAAAAACACGGCGGAAAATTGCTTTACGATCCCGAATTGACCGTCCATCGCCGTCCGCGCGGGAGCCTCAAGGCGTTCACAAAAATGCTGCTGACATACGGACGCGGGCGCGCCGAACAATTCCGGGTGCATCCGACTTTTGGCTCGGCGTTGAATTTTGTGCCGCCGTTGTTTTGCGTTTTTCTTGCCGCGCTGCCGCTGCTTGGAAAAATTGGTTCGGTCGCGCTGGAAATTTATTTCCTCGCAGTTTTAATCCAGGTGTCGGCGCTGCTGCCGCGCGGCGGCGTTTGGCGCAGCCTTGCGGCCACGCCTTTAATCGTGCTCACGCACCTGCTTTATGGCCTCGGTTTCTGGCGCGGACTGTTCACCAAATTAAAAACAAACGGCAATCAAGTTCGCGCAGAAGTTGTGCTGGAAAATATAGCGCGGTGATTTTTGCCACAAGGCACAGACACCGAAATGAAAACCTCTGGTTCCAATTTTCCTCTGCGGCGCCGGGTCTCGGTGGCAAATCAGATTTTCCCGCGCTGCCGGTTCGCTTCATAAAGAAACACCGCCGCCGCCGCGCCGACGTTGAGCGAATCCACCTCGTTCGCCATCGGGATCGCCACGGCTTCGTCGCAGGCTTCGAGAACGGCTTTGGAAATCCCGTGGCCTTCGCTGCCGAAAACAACGCAACAATCGCCGGAGAAATTTGCCTGCGAAAGAGTCTTGCCGCTCGCATGCGGATGCGCCGCGAGGCAGCGGATGCCGCGTGCTCGCAAATCGCGCAACGTCTGCGCCAGCGTTTCGGAGGGACGAGCTCCACGGTTCCCAAATTGTTTTTTGGTCAGGGACGCGCGGAGCTCGTCCCTCCGATTTAATTCGACGACCGGCAGTTGAAAAATCGCGCCCATGGAATTTCTCACCGCGCGTCGCAGAAACGGACTGCTGCTCGTTTCGCCGACGATCAAGCCGTGGACGCCGAACGCCACGCAATTGCG
>CAXUBD010000271.1:1828-3641 GCA_964249225.1 uncultured Verrucomicrobiota bacterium
GGTCGGCGAATACGCCAGTGACCTCGCCCGTGTTGCGCACGAGCGCGCCAAGATTTTCCGCGTTCGACAATTCATCAATCGCGACAAGCAATTTCGGTGCGGGACTTTTCTGCAAAATTTCCGCGAGCGACGCGGGCGGCGGAATTTTGCCGATGGCGAGCACGCCTTGAAACAGCGGGAAGCCGACGAGCGTTTCGAGCAACGGCTTTTCCGCGAGATAAACGGTTACTTCTTCCGGTCGCGCTTCGAGCAGCGGACGATACTCGGCGAGCTTGTTTTCCGGCAGCACGAGGGAGACGACGGTGAAACGGCTTTCGAGCAGGCGGCGCGCGACCTTTTCGCCCTCGGCGATGAAGATGCCCTGCGCCTCGTGTTCCGCCGAGCGGCGCATCGTGCGATACGGCGCGAGTTCGGGCTGGTCGAACGATGAAATTTTTTCGAGGCGGAACATGATAGCAAAACGAATCGCCTAAACCGCCAGAAATTGGCGGGTGAATTCTTCCGGCTTGATTGGTTTGGGTTTGTAACCGGCAGATTTCAAAACGTCGAAATGATTGTCTTCCGTAACCACAAAATTCGCTTCGGCGGCGATCACGCAATCGCAAAATTTGTTGTCGTCCGGGTCAATTGAAATCACGTTGAAACGGAATTGTGGCTCGATTTGGCGGATGTTGCCGTGAAGTTGCGCGAGCAGTTCCAGCAACGCCGCGACCTCGCGCCAGCGTTCCGCGCCGGAAAGCTGCGTGATGATTTCCTGATATTCGAGCAGAATCTCCGTGGAAACCGCGAGCGTGATCCGGCCATCGAGCAGCGCGCGGAGAATCGGTTGAAACGGCTGCTTCCGGCCAAAGATTTGAAGAAAGACGCCGGTGTCGAGACAGACGGTCATGCGTAACGGTGTTCCGCGCGAAACTGTTTCACCAGTTCGGAGACGCGCCGCAGCTTGCCTTGCGCGCGGTCTTGGTCGAAGGCTTCATTCAAACAGTCGGCCAACTCCTCGGCCTCGACTTGCAGCAGGACGCGGTTGAGGAGTGCAAGATGCTCGGCATCCATGCGCTCGATTTTTTCGTGCAACAGGGGCTTCAGCTTTTCCGGCTCAATGGGCGTCGGCGATGACATCGGTTGAATGATAAGCCCGTTTGGTTTTACGGCAAAGTAAAATTGGCACCGTCTGCGCGGGATTTTTGCTCGTTTGAAATCAGCAACGGACCCGGCCCTGCTGGTGCGAAATCCTGCGCGCGAGGCTGGGGAGCGTGGCCGGAACCTTCGGCAGCGGTGGCAGAGGTTTTGGCGTCGGTCGCAGAACCTTCTAGACCGGCTCCCGAAGCTTCGGCGTCATAAGATTAACCTTTGGCATGGCGTCCCGAAGCTTCGGCAGCGGGCCACTAACCTTCGGGACGGCACGGCTAGGCTTTGGCGTCGCTCCACTAACCTTCGGGACGGCACGACTAACCTTCGGCGTGCGACGCCAAAGGTTATGGAATGGCCGCCAAAGACTGCGATTTGACGGCTGATTCCTGTTCAAGACACTATAAATCAATGATTTGCGTGTAAAATGCCGTTTCCGGGTGATTTTGAGCAGATGCCGCTCCCACGGAGCTTTGATTTTGGGTGGCGCGGGGGCTACAATGATGTCGCGCCTAATTTGGCTCACGCCATTTCCTCAACGACTCGTTAGGAACAAATTCTGAAAGAAAACCCATATCGTAAGCTTGTTTTTTCTTAAATTATTAAAGTTCCAAAGTTTCACAAGGCACGTCCTGCGCGGCGAGCTGGAGCCGGACGTGCGTCGCGCCGATGTGATGGAGTTGCT
>CAXUBD010000272.1:0-3408 GCA_964249225.1 uncultured Verrucomicrobiota bacterium
GCCATTGAAATGGAAATGAACGATGGCGCTTTCCGCTTTCCGCTTTCCACTTTCCGCTTTTTTGACAAAGATCGGCCCGGTGTCGCGCGTCCAGCCGCGGTTGGTAGGATGCGTGACGAATTTGATTTTCCGCAAATCCACGCCGACGTGTTTGAAAACCCGCCGCGCAAAATTTTCATCCGCCTTATGCCGGACAATCAGGAAGATATTTTCGCCGGCGGAAATTTTCCGCACCATCTCGCCATAAACCCACGGGATGATTTCAAATTTTCCCGGCCAGTCGCTCGCGTTGTGCGGCCAGCCGAGCCAGGTCGCTTCGTGCTTTTCCCATTCGGCGGGAAATGAATAGCCGAGTTCGGCGGGCGTGGCGGCGTTGGCGATTTTCAGTTGCGACATAAATCTGGGCGAGCTTAAAAACTTTGTGGCACAGTAGCAAATTTTGAATTTGAGATTGGCATTCGCGCTAGCATCCGTATTGTGAAGAAAGAACATGAGTGATCAATCCAACGAGTTCAAAACCATAAAATGGAGTTCCAAGCAATTATTGATGCTGGCTGTTTACTCAATTGCGCTGGGTCTTTTCTTATTCCTGAATGGTTTATATGAATTGAAAGATATTCGACATATAGAAACGATTCATTCCGAACAGGTTTCACCCTCGCAGTATCCAATGTTTTGGACAGATACTATGGCAACATTAAAATTGTTTTATTACATGCTGTTTTTTATCGTGCCTGTCTTCATGGGATTTGTTGGTTTTATTGCCTTACGAGTTCGGTCTCGATTAAAAAAACTTCATAGTGCAGAACTTCAAAAAAAATCATGAGCAAGAAAAAACCAACGAAAATTTCAGGCGGACCTGTTTCCCACTTCATCCAGCATCACTATCGCCACTTCAACGCCGCGTCGCTCGTGGACGCCGCGAAAGGTTACGTCGCGCACCTCGACAAAGGCGGTAAGATGATGATCACCCTCGGCGGCGCGATGAGCACGGCGGAACTTGGCCTCTCGCTCGCCGAAATGATTCGTCAGGACAAAGTGCAGCTCATCACCTGCACGGGCGCGAATCTCGAAGAAGACGTTTTCAATCTCGTCGCGCATGATTATTACGAACGCGTGCCGGGCTATCGTTCATTGACCGCCGAGGACGAGCAAAAATTGCTCGAACGCCATATGAACCGCGTGACCGATACGTGCATTCCCGAAGGCGAAGCCATGCGCCGCATGGAAAAAGCCATGCTCGAAGTCTGGACCGACGCCGACAAAAAGGGCGAACGCTATTTCCCGCACGAATTTTTCTACAAAGTTTTGTTAAGCGGCAAATACGAAAAATATTACCAGATCGATCCGAAAGACTCCTGGATGCTTGCCGCCGCGAAAAAAAATCTGCCCATCGTCGTGCCCGGCTGGGAAGACGCCACGCTCGGCAACATGTATGCCGCCGCCGTCATCCGCGGCGACGTGAAGAACATCCACACCGTCCGCACCGGCATTGAATACATGACGTGGCTCGCCGAGTTTTACACGCGCACGACCACGAAAAAAAGCACCATCGGCATGTTTCAAATTGGCGGCGGCATTTCCGGCGACTTCCCGATCTGCGTCGTGCCGATGCTGCATCAGGATTTGCTGCGCACGAGCGTGCCGCTCTGGGGTTACTTCTGCCAGATCAGCGATTCGACCACGAGCTACGGCAGCTATTCCGGCGCGGTGCCGAACGAAAAAATCACGTGGGGCAAGCTCGGCGTGAAGACACCGAAATTCATCATTGAATCCGACGCAACAATTGTCGCGCCGCTGATTTTCGCGCATGTGCTGGGGTGGTAAAATTTTATGAAGTCTAATGATTTTTCGGAGTCGAGAGTATTGGTCACCGGCGGCGCGGGCTTCATTGGCAGCGCGCTCGTCTGGGCGCTGAACCGGCGCGGCTGCGACAACATCGTCGTCTGCGACATTCTTGGCACCAATGAAAAATGGCGCAACCTCACTCCGCTGCGTTTCGCCGATTACGTCGAGGCTGCGGATTTGCTGCCGCGTTTGCAAAGCGGCGCGCTCGGGAAATTTGATTGTGTGCTGCATCTCGGCGCGTGCTCGGCCACGACGGAAAAGGACGCGACGTATCTCATCAAAAACAATTACGAGTTCACCAAAGACCTCGCCGTCTGGTCGCTCGCGCAAAAAACACGTTTCGTTTATGCGTCGTCCGCTGCGACTTACGGCGACGGCTCGGCGGGCATGGAAGACAATGAGACCAAGCTCGACACGTTGCGGCCGCTGAATATGTATGGCTACTCGAAACATCTGTTCGATCTGCACGCCAAGCGCGCCGGATTTTTGAACAAGATCGTCGGCTTGAAATATTTTAATGTTTTCGGCCCGAATGAAGACCACAAGAACGACATGCGCTCGCTCGTGCATAAAAGTTTTGCGCAGGTGCAAAGCAAGGGCGTGATCCAGTTGTTCAAGAGCTACCGCAAGGATTGCAAGGATGGCGAGCAGAAGCGCGATTTTCTTTATGTCAAAGATTGCGTGGCGATGACGCTGCATCTCGCGGCGACGCCGAAAGCCACCGGACTTTTCAACATCGGCAGCGGCGGCGCGCGTTCGTGGATTGATCTGGCGAACGCGGTTTTCGCCGCGACAAAAAAAAAGCCGGTCATCAAATTCATCGAAATGCCGGAGACGATCCGCGACAAGTATCAATACTTCACGCAGGCGAACCTGCTGCGGCTGCGCGGCGCGGGCTACAGCGAGCCGGTCACATCGCTGGAAAATGCGGTGAGCGATTACGTCCGCAATTATCTCGTGCCGGACAAACGGCTCGACCCATCCGTGACGTGAATAAATTCACCGCGACGTGACTTGCCGCCGACGGTGGTGTGCGTGCATTCTTGAAAGCAATGAAAAGGAACCGTATCGTCTGCCTTGAAGTGATCGCGTCCGCCGTTTTCACTTTTATTTTTTCCGCGAACCCGGTTTTCGCCGGCGACTTTGATGCGACGATGGAAACCGTCGGCCGGACGACCAACGGTTTCGCGACGCCGGTCAATCAGCTCGTCACGCCCGCCGGAACTCTGGTTGAACTTCCGGGCATGAGGCCGCAGGCGCTGGCATTGAGTCCCGATGGAAAACTGCTCGTGACCGCCGGCATCACGCACGAACTGGTCGTCGTGAATCCCGCCGCTGGAAAAATTTTGCAACGCGTCGCGCTGCCCTCCGACGCCAGCGAAGAAGCCGCGCCGATTGTCGCCGCGTTGCTGGAGGCGGACCCGAAGGCGCAATTGAGTTTCACCGGCCTCGCATTTTCGCCGGACGGCGACCGCCTTTATCTCTCGAACGTCAATGGCGACATCAAGGTTTTTGGCGTCGGCGCTGATAAAAAGATTTCGGCGCTGTTTTCCCTTCCGC
>CAXUBD010000272.1:3418-3632 GCA_964249225.1 uncultured Verrucomicrobiota bacterium
AGGGAGTGCGCACAGTTGTGGTCAGCGGATACGAAATCCCCGCCGGCATCGTGGTTTCGCGCGATGGCAAGAAAATCTACGTCGCGTGCAACCTTTCCAATCGCCTCGCGGAAATGGATGCGGCGACCGGAAAAATTTTGCGAACTTGGGACGTTGGCGTCGCGCCGCTGGACGTGGTGCTGGGCAAAAATAAAATTTACGTGAGCAACTGGGG
>CAXUBD010000273.1:0-1459 GCA_964249225.1 uncultured Verrucomicrobiota bacterium
GCCTTCGGGATGGCAATGGCAGTGCGCCGCGAAAAAGCCGCGGCGAAATTGCCAGAACCACGGCCAGATTTGTTCGCGGTCGGTCTGCGGAATCTTTAAATCAAAAATCTTTTCGCGCGGGAAAAATCCAAAGCGGCCTTCCGCATGAACCGGCGGCAGCGATTTTAATTTCACTTTCACCTCGAACAAAAACATCAGCCAGTGCGTCTGGCCTTCATAACCGTGTTCGCTGATGATTCCGGCCAGGTGCAAATCCGACGGGCGCAGTTCCGCGCCGATTTCTTCGCGCGCCTCGCGGCAGGCGCATGCGTAAGGCGATTCGCCGAGATCCATTTTCAACTTGCCGCCGCACGGACTCCAGAATCCGCGGTTCGGCGCTTGCGCGCGCTCGAGCAGCAAAATTTCTTCGCGCTCATTGAAGCAATAAAGCAGCGTGGCGATTTTGTAAGGCAAAATCATCGGCAGAATTAAACAGAAGAAACGAAGGGAACGAAATTGAAAATTTGAAAACTGTCTCTTTGTTGTCTTTATCGCCTTCTGTTTATCATTGTCACGCCGCTCCAAAAAAATAAACTGTCCGCTTGAATTCATGAAACATTTCAAAATCGCAGTCCTGGCCGGCGACGGCATCGGTCCCGAAGTCATGCGTGAAGCCATCAAGGTTTTGCGCGTCGCGGAAAAAAAATTCAGCTTCAAACTCGAGATCACCGAGTCGCCCGTCGGCTGGGCGGGCATTGACTTCGCGAAAAAAGCGTTGCCGGACATCACGCTCGCGCTCTGCCAAAAATCCGACGCCATCCTCTTCGGCTCCGTCGGTTTGCCCGACCGCGACCCCACAATTCCGAAAGAAGAACGTCCCGAACGCGCCGCGCTGCTGCGGCTGCGCAAGGAATTTGGATTGTTCGCCAATCTGCGTCCGGTGAAATTGCCGAAAGCCTTGGCGCATGCGTGCCCGCTCGCGAAAGAACGGCAGGGCGATGGCATTGACATTCTGGTCGTGCGCGAACTGACGGGCGGAATGTATTTCGGCCAGCCAAAAAAAACCGAGGACCTCGGCGGCGGAAATTTCCGCACGACGGACACGATGGTTTATACGACGCCGGAGATCGAACGCATCGCGCACGTCGGCTTCAAAGCCGCGCAGTTGCGCCGCAAGAAATTGACGAGCATTGACAAGGCGAACGTCTTGGAAAATGGAATTCTCTGGCGCGAAGTCGTCACGCGCGTTGGAAAAAATTATCCCGACGTGACGCTCGAACATATGTTCGTGGACAACGGCGCGATGCAACTGATGCTGCGTCCCACGCAGTTCGACGTGATGCTTTGCGAGAACATGTTCGGCGACATCCTCAGCGATGAAGCCGCAGTGCTAGCCGGTTCCATCGGAATGCTGCCTTCAGCGTCTATCGGCGATAAGAAACCTTCCGGCGCTTGGACAGGCTTGTATGAGCCCGTCCAC
>CAXUBD010000273.1:1469-3620 GCA_964249225.1 uncultured Verrucomicrobiota bacterium
TGAGCGACGAGGCGGCGGCGCTCGGCGGTTCACTCGGAATGCTGCCGAGCGCAAGTCTCGGCGCGACGAGCGGAGAAATCACTTTTGGCCTTTACGAACCGGCGGGCGGCACCGCACCGGACATCGCCGGAAAAAATCTGGCAAATCCCATCGCGCAAATCCTGTCGAGCGCGCTGATGCTGCGGCACAGTTTTGGTTTGAACGACGCGGCCGCGGCGATTGAAAGCGCGGTGCAGCACGCGATTGAATCCGGCCATCGCACCGGCGACATCTTCAGCGCGAGTGAAGCCAATTCGCGCAAAATCGGCACGCGCGAAATGGGCGATGCGATTGCGGCGGCGGTTTGATTATTCGAGGCGATTACCTGTGAGCAGTCGGGCAATTTTTTTTATTTATCCCGGTTGGGATTCCACCAAATATCGGAATTGGCCTTTTCAACGCGATAATCTCCAACCGGATTTTGGTTGTAGACGTAATCCCACTTGTACCAGGCCGAATGACCATCCATAAAAACGATATTGCCGCCTTTGCTATGCCGTTGAGAGAAGACGACCCAACGGTTGCAGGGATAAATACCATTCCGCGCCGGATCGGTATTTGCGGTTTTGTCGTATAATTCCAGATTCGGATTGAAAGCCGCCTCCGTGATGAAAACTTGAGCCGAGGGATACCGGATTGCGGTCGTTTTGATCGTATTTGGCCAAGCGAGGCTGTTAGCGCTGGCACCAGTGGCTGCCGAACCATTAACAATGGAAGTTTTAAGTTTAAGGTCAATGTCCATGATATAGCTAAAAACGCCATATTGAGCATTGGCGAAGTCAGTTCTGGTGCCGATGGCGGTTGGGCAATGCCATATTTTGCCAATGCCATTGTTTGGAAAGGGTAAAAATTTGTCGTAGGCGGCTCCCACTTCAGTGCCAAAATAGTATGAAAGAGGTTTGTCGGCCACATATCCGGGGATGACATTAAACCAAGCATAAGGATCAAGCGGGCTGCCAGCCCCCGTAGTGGCTCCAGAATCATAGGCATACTGTCCTGTGCTGGCCGTGCCGTCGCGGGGAGTTAATTCATTGCTGTCTCCAACATACATTTGAAGGCCAAGCCCCCATTGTCGCAAGCTTGAAAGACAACTGACGGATTGAGCTTTTGCCTTGGCTTTGGAAAGCGCGGGCAGCAGCATGGCCGCCAAAATAGCAATGATGGCGATGACCACAAGCAATTCAATCAAGGTAAAAGCCTTCAGCAATGGTGTTGAAAATTTATGCGGTTTCATATTCATGAATCTTTGAATCTAATCAATCCGTTCGGATTTCTCTGACGTTTTCCTTGGTTTAGAAGTTAGCTCCATTGGCGACAAACATCAAGCATATTAAAAAAAATTCGAGGATTAATTCGTTACAGTTTGACGACGAAATGATGAGCAGCCGCTTTGACATTGAAAATCCATCGGTGACGAGCATCATGCTGGCGGAATGAAGGAACGAAACAAAAAATTCCCGGTCAAATGGCTGATCTATCTCGGCTTGGGATTGATCACGTTGCTTCTGTACCTGCCCGTGCTGCAACACGGTTTCGTGGAATACGATGACCAGCAATATGTGACCGACAATCCGCGCGTGCAGGCGGGTTTGACGTGGCATGGTCTGGTCTGGGCTTTCGGTTTTCACGCAGGTAACTGGCATCCGCTGGCCTGGCTTTCGCACATGCTGGATTGCCAGCTTTATGGCGCGCGGGCCGCAGGCCATCACCTGACGAATGTCTTGCTGCACGTCGCCAGCACGCTGCTTTTATTTTCCGTTTTGACCCGGATGACCAACCTTCGCGCAGACGCTTCGGCCCGGCAAGCGGACGCTATGTGGCGCAGCGTGGCGGTGGCGGCGCTGTTCGCGTGGCATCCGCTCCACGTCGAATCCGTCGCTTGGGTCGCGGAAAGAAAAGATGTGTTGTGCGCCTTTTTCTGGATGCTCACGCTCTGGTTCTACGTCCGGTATGCCGCGCAACCTTCACTGGCGCGTTATTTTCTCACACTCGGAACATTTGGACTTTGCCTGATGTCGAAACCGATGGGCGTGACGCTGCCGTTCGTGCTGCTGCTTTTGGATTATTGGCCGCTCAGAAGAGTGGCGGGTGACAAGTGGCAATTGGCGGATG
>CAXUBD010000274.1:0-3589 GCA_964249225.1 uncultured Verrucomicrobiota bacterium
AGCGCCGCGCCGACATAACATACGGCGTAGCCGAGCGCCTTGCCGACGTAATCCCAGTGAAACGTGCTTTGGCCGGTTTCAATGGCGTCGGCGAGCCAGAAAAGCTGCCAGTTCGGGATGACCGTGTAAAGTGTCGAAGCCCACCACGGCGCGTGGCCGCCGATTTTTCCGCCAGCCTGCGAGTAAATATAATCCGACATCAGACCAACCAGAAAAATCGCGGAACAAATCGCCAGCGTCGGGATGGTGTCGAACCGCGTCGAACACGCCAGCGCCACGGCGGCCAGAATCCAGAGCGCGAACAAAATCAGCATTCCGGCGGGCAACAGATTCCAGTTCACCTGCGCGACGGTTCCCACGCTTTCCATTTGTCTGGTGAACTGAAAAATGATGAATGCCGCGAGCGTCGTGAAAACCAGCATCCCAAAAACCGCGTCGCTCACAAACGGACGGCGTAAAAAAAAATTACTGAAACCCGCCAGCAGGTAGGCCAGCAAAATTCCCGCTGTGAAAACCGCAATGGCGGGCAGATCCGTTTTGCCGTAAGCGTCGAAAGCCATGCGGCTCGCGAGCAGCACACCGATCAGGTTCACATACGTCAGCAACAGCAGCGCCGCCGCCAGCCCGGCATATTTGGCCAGCAGAAATTGCGCGCGCCCGACCGGCTTGGACAAAACCGCCAGCGCCGTGCCGCTGCGGATTTCCCGCGCGAGCGACGACGACGCGCTCAACACCGCGCCAAACAAGCCCGAAAGCAACATGACTGCGAGCACGGAATTTTCCACAAGTTTAGGCTCATCACCAAACGCGAAGTAATATGGCACGGCGAGAAAAATTTCAAACAGGACGGAACCGGTCATCAGCAGCAAAAAAATCGGCTGCCGGATCAATTCCATGAAGGCATTTACGGCGATGTTAAAAAATTGTCGCATTAAAAATGTGGCGCAAAGGTTACGACGCCAGCGGCTGATTGCAAACGGTTAATCTTTTCAGTCTGAATGATGAAGGCAACATTTCAAGGAATTGGAGACAAAACAGCCGTTTGCGTTCAAACGAAATTCACGCCATTGCGCGCGCGATGGAATTCCACCACGCGTCGTGCAGTTCAATGAGCGGCGCGGAAAATTCTCCGTTCCAAGTTTTCACCGTCAACTTGTCGCCGCCGACTTTGCCGATTTGAACCGCCGGAACGCCCATGAGCTTGGCGCGTTCTGCGACTTTCACGGCGTCGAGCGGTTTGCAACTGATGACGACGCGCGATTGCGTTTCGCCGAAGAGTAACGCATCGAGTCGAATATCTTTGAAAAATGACAAATCAATTTGAGCGCCGATCAATCGCGGGGTTTCGCGCGCGATGAGCTGGCTGATGCAACTTTCGGCGAGTGCGACGGCGAGGCCACCGTCGCTGCAATCATGCGCACTCTTGACAAGGCCGGATTGGATGAGACCAAGCAACGTCGTGTGCAAAGTTTTTGCGGTTTCTAAATCGCAGCGCGGCGGCGAGCCGGTTTTTTTGCCTTGGATAACTTGCAGATACGCGCTGCCGCCGAGACCGAGAATCGGATCGTTCGCGTCCACAATTTCACCGAGCAAAATAATTGCGTCGCCTTCGTCCTTGAACCACTGCGTCGTGACGTGTTCCGGTTTTTCCACGATGCCGACGACCGCGACCGTCGGCGTCGGGTCAATCGGGCCGGACGGATTTTGATTGTAGAGCGAGCAATTGCCGCCGGTGACCGGCGCGTTGAAAAATTTGCAAGCCTCCGCGAGTCCGCGAACACTTTCGCGCATTTGCCAGAACAATTCCGGCTTGTGCGGATTCGCCATGTTCAGATTATCCGTCGCGCCGAGCGGGATTGCGCCGCTGCACGCCAGATTGCGGCACGCTTCCGTCACCACGGCTTTCGCGCCTTCATACGGATCGAGATAAACGTAAACGCCGTTGCAATCCACCGTCATCGCGATGAGTTTTTCGGAAACTTTCGCGTCGCCGATTTTTGCTTTCAATTCAGCGGTCATCACGGGAATTGAATCGCTCTTGATGCGAATGACCGCCGCGTCGCTGCCGGGCAACACGACCGAGCCGTCACGCACTTGATGGTCGTATTGGCGATAAACCAGTTCTTCGACGCGATGCTCGGCCACGCCAGAAGTTTTTTTAAATCTTCGACGGGAGTTTTTTTATCGGAAATTCCGTCCAGGCGAAATGCGCGGACGGCTTTCAGATATTCCGGCTCGCTCGACTCGCGCTGATACACCGGCGATTCGTCGGCGATTTTTTTTGCGGGAATGTCGGCGACAATTTTTCCGCCGTGACGCACGACCATCCGTCCCGTGTCCGTCACGAAACCGACTTCCGCCCACGGCAAATCCCATTTGTCAAAAATGCGTTTCACCTCGGCCTCGCGGCCTTTGTGGACGATGATGAGCATTCGTTCCTGCGATTCGCTCAACATGATTTCGTAGCTCGTCATGTTCGGCGCGCGTTGCGGAACTTTGTCGAGTTCGATTTCAATGCCAGTCCCGGCGCGAGCGGCGGTTTCGCAAGTGGAACACGTCAAACCCGCCGCGCCCATGTCTTGAATTCCCGCGACGCAACCCGTCGCCAGAAGTTCGAGGCACGCTTCGCAAACCAGTTTTTCCATGAACGGATCGCCGACCTGCACCGCCCCGCGCTGTTGCTCGGCGGATTCTTCGGTCAAATCCTTGGACGCAAACGCCGCGCCCGCTAAACCGTCGCGACCTGTGGCCGGGCCGACGTAAAAAACCGGATTGCCAATTCCTTTCGCCGCGCCGCGCGCGATTTGTTCGTGGCGCAAAACGCCGAGACAAAACGCGTTCACGAGCGGATTGCCTTCGTAGGATTTATCGAAATAAACTTCGCCGGCGATTGTGGGAATTCCAAAACAATTTCCGTAATGCGCGATGCCGTTTACGACGCCCGCAAATAATCTGCGATTGTTTTTCAACGCCGCGTCCGTTTCTCTATTTGTAGCAGCCGACGTGAGTCGGCTCTGATCATTTTCAGAATTTGAAGTGAGCGGACTCATGTCCGCTGCTACGTCATTTACGATTGGCCCGAAGCGCAGCGAGTTCACCGCGCAGACCGGACGCGCGCCCATCGTAAAAATATCGCGGACGATGCCGCCGACGCCGGTGGCCGCGCCTTGAAACGGCTCGACGGCGCTCGGATGATTGTGCGACTCGATCTTGAACGCGATGGCGAGGCCGTCGCCGATGTCAATGATGCCGGCGTTTTCCTCGCCCGCGCCGACGAGGATCTTCGGCGACTTGGTCGGGAACGTCTTCAGCAGCGGGCGCGTGTTTTTGTAGCTGCAATGCTCGCTCCACATGACGGAAAAAATTCCCAGTTCGGTGTAGCTCGGCTCGCGGCCGCCGAGGATTTCCCTGGCGTGCGCGTATTCTTCCGGCGTCAAATTGTGTTTGGCGACGAGTTCGGGTGTAATGGCGGGTTCGGTCATTTCAAAATTTAACTATGCCGCTTTTGCCGCCGTCTTATTTTGCAGCGCGGCGATCATGCTTTCAAAAATAAATTTGCCGTCGGCGCTGCCGAGGATTTCCTCGCTCG
>CAXUBD010000275.1:0-3586 GCA_964249225.1 uncultured Verrucomicrobiota bacterium
CAGCTTGAGCTCTGGGAATCGCGCGGCAAGGGCAAGTACGAGAACAAGGTGTACGTGCTGCCGAAGGCGCTGGACGAAAAAGTCGCGCGCCTGCACCTCGACAAGCTTGGCGCGAAGCTGACCAAGCTCACGCCCGCGCAGGCCGAATATCTGAACGTGCCGGTTGAAGGACCTTACAAACCGGAACACTATCGCTACTAAAAGAATTCAAATCTAAAAACAAAAGGCGAACGGAAATTTCCGTTCGCCTTTTGTTTCTCATTTCATTAGTTGGTCGAACATCCGAAAAATGTTTGACACCGGCATGGCCTTTTGATGTTCAAGATGTGAGCTATCTGGAATCCGGGCTGACGCTGTTCAAAAGAATTGAAGATGGCGGAGTTTGCGATGTTTTGGCTGCGGCGTTGGTGATGGTGATGGCCGGCGACCATTTGAGCCATTTGTCGTCCACTTTTTCGTTGAGCGGAAAGATGGCGCCGTTGGTTGCCAGAATCCCCGGCGGCGCAGGCGTGGCAAAGGCGATGCCGCCGACGAGCAGCGATTTGAAAGATTGCGCGCTGAGGTTTATGCCGAACAGTTTCAGATTCACGTCGATGCCGCCGGCGTTCCAGAATTTTGAATCCGTCCGCACCAGCGGCGCAAAATTTGTCTCGATCAAGAGATGCACATTGACGGCGGTTGAATCTTTTTCCAGCTCGAAATTTCTCACCGACCCGACTTCCAGTCCGCGATAATAAACCGGCGCGCCGACGTTTAAGGAGCCGAGGTCCGGCGTGGTCAGGATGATTTCCAGTCCGGTTTCAGACGTTTTAAGAACGGGCGGTTTTTCGTCGCCGATGAATTTATTTTGTTCCTTGCCGCCGCCGGGTTCCACTTGGATGTAAGGGCCGGAGACAATGGTTTCCAGGCCGTGCAAACCGCCCGCGCCCACTTCGGGCCGCACGATCCAGAAGGCGGAGCCGTCGCGCGCCAGATTTTCGGCGGATTTGTCCAGCCGCGCCCGCACTTCGACGTGTTGCGCGTCGCCGGTGAGTTGGACCGACAGGACATCGCCCACGCGCACGCCGCGGTAGCGCAGCGTGGTTTGATTGGCTTCAATTTGATTTCCGTCGCTGAAGAGAATGTTGATGACCGGTCCCGCCTGGCGGACATATTTGAAAACGAGCCAGCCGCCGATGATGGCGGCGGCCAGCGGCACAAGCCAGATCGGCGAAATCCGCGGCTGTCTTTTGATCTTCGCGCGGGGCAAGGCGCGCGCTTCGGATTCATTCATTTTTTTCAGGTTCAAGAATTTCCTCCTTCCAGATCAAGCGCGAGTCATAGCTCGAAGAAGCCAGGATCGTGAGAACGACCACGGATGCAAAAACGAAAATGCCCGGGCCGGGAATCACCGTGGCGAATTTTCCGAACCGGATCAGCGCCACCATCACCGCCAGCAGGAAAACATCCAGCATCGCCCACGGACCGATGTTGTAGATTATCTTGTGGACCCGTGTGCGTGATTGCTGCCAGCGCCGGCCGCGATTCGTGACGAGAAAAAACAAGCCGAGCAGTATCAAAAGCGGGATGAGCATGCTCGCCGCAAAAACCAGGATCGCCACCGCCCACATCCCCTCGCGATACAAGGCCCGGACGCTGCCCCAGACGGTGTTTTGCGTGTGACGCCCCAAGTATTCCATGAGAATGATGGGATAAATATTCGCGGGCACATACAGGCAAACCGCAGCCAGCGCCAATGCCGCCGTTCGCGCGCGGCTGTTCGGATCGGAACGCTCAAGCATTCCATCACAGCGCACGCAGGTGGCCCGATGGCGCGGCGGCACCTCGCCGAGTTGCTGGACCAAACCGCACGTTTCGCAGGCGATCACATTCATGTCATTCAAAAAAATTCCTCACAGACATTATCTTAAAAAAATGCCGGGTCAACCAATCGGGTGAACACCCCATGAATTCAGAAATAGAAACATTGTGCGCGCTTTCCGGAAAATCCATGATTGCGACCGCATGATGGATGAATTAAAACGCAAGCACGGCCGGCTGGCCGAATTGATGCCGTGAATTTTCAGAAAAAATTTGCGCGGCGCGGGAATTCACCACAGCCATTTTTTATTCCACACTCAAACTGATCAAACCATGTATCGCATCGGCATAGACCTCGGCGGCACTAAGATTGAAGGCATTGTTCTCGACGCGCAGGGCGGGGAACTTTTCCGCGAACGCATCGAGACGCAGCGGGAATCTGGCTATCGCCACATCCTCAATCGCCTCAAAGAGCTTCACGACGGCCTCGCCGCCCGGATAGAAAACCAGCCGCACACCTTCGGCATCGGCACACCCGGCGCGATTTCGCCGCGCACAGGGCTGATGAAAAATTCCAACACGGTCTGCATGAACGGCCAGCCGGTGAAATCCGACCTGGAAAAACTGCTCGACCGCCAAATCGAGATCCAGAACGATGCCAATTGTTTCGCCATGGCCGAGGCCCTGCATGGCGCGGGTCGCGGCAAGAAACTCGTCTTTGGCGTCATCATGGGCACCGGCTGCGGCGGTGGGATCGTCCATCACGGCGAGGTCATCACCGGCGCGCAGGGCATCGCGGGCGAATGGGGACACATGAGCATCGCGCCGGACGGCCCGTTGTGCTACTGCGGCCAGCGCGGCTGCGTGGAAAGTTACATCAGCGGCGGCGGACTCGAAGCGCGCTATGCCGAACAGTTCGGAATAAAAAAATCCCTCCGCGAAATTGAAAAAGATTTTTACGCCGGCCAACCGCAAGCCGTCGTGTTCATGAGAATTTTCTTCCGCCACTTCGGCCGGGCGATGGCCAATCTGATTGACGTGCTCGACCCGGATGTGATCGTGCTCGGCGGCGGCGTTTCGAAATTTGACGCGCTTTACACCGAAGGCATCGCCGAGGTGGCGAAATTCGTTTTCACCGATTCGCTGGAAACGCCCATCGTCAAACATCAGATCGGCGATTCCGCCGGCGTGGTCGGCGCGGCGTTGATCGGGATTTGATGCGATGAACGAACCGAATGAAATTCCATCCGGACGACGTTATGTCTGGCCGTGGTTTGTCGCGGCGGCGGTGGCGCTGGCCGTGGCGCTGGCGATCGTGTGGATGAGCGTCGCCGTGCATCGCGAAAAACAGGAGCGCGAATTCAGCGCGCCGTTGCCGGGATCGCACTGAAACGTGAACGGGCCGTCCGCCCGTTTTCAGGGATTGTGAACGCCGTTGGTGAAGAGCAACGGCGGCAAGATCAGGCGGCGGTTCGTCTTGTCGTCGCCGGCTTTCCACGCGTTGTCAATGAATTGGATCACTTCCGGATATTTGTCCGCGACATTTTGAGATTCGTCCGGGTCGGTTTTGAGATGATACAGCTCCCACGGGTCCTCCGTTTTCGCGCGCACAACTTTCCAATCGCCCAGCCGCGCCGCCTGGTTGGTTTCGCTGCCCCGAAGTTCCCAGCGGAAAAATATCGCGGGCGGTTTTGACAGGGGCTTCCCGAAAAAAACCGGCAGGACAGAAACGCCGTCAAGATTTGTCGGCGCGGACGCCAGCGCGAGGTCCGCCGCCGTCGGCAGA
>CAXUBD010000276.1:0-3532 GCA_964249225.1 uncultured Verrucomicrobiota bacterium
TGATGGGCGTCGCGGTGGCGCTGGCGGTGCTGCGGGCGGGGCTGCTGACGGCGGCAAATAAAAAGCCCGCGACCAATGTGGCGCGGGCGAAAATGGTCGAAATCTTTTTCGGATGATCATGCTTTCCTGTCATGGTTTTCATAGGTTTATTTCACCTTCAGTTTCATGCGGTCAGTTTTGCGCGATGCCGTGTTCCGGCGCAAGCGAAATTCTTTTCACGATATATGTATCGTTCATTTCAACGGGTGAAAAGCGATGTAATATGTCGTGGCGATTTCCCGAAAAGAATGGAAGCGAATCAAGGTCTTCGGCGCAAACGTGCGCCGCGAGCGGGTTCGCAAGGACATGACGCAAGATGAACTGGCCGAGCGCGCCGAAATCGCCACGCGCAACCTGCAAAAAATCGAGGCCGGAGAAATCAACATCCTGCTCACCACCGCCTTCAGGATTCAACTGGCATTGGGATGTCCTTACAAACGGCTGATGCCAGCCGAGTGACAAAACTCCACGCCGATTTTCTCGCGATTCAGTTTTGGATTGAGGCCGTCTCATTCAGTTGTGATTTTCTTGCGTGGGTGGCGATGCGAAAAATAAAATCGCTCATGTCAAAAGGCTTCTCAATGTAATCCGCCGCGCCAAGTTCAAAGGCAAGCTGGCGGTCTTCCTCGGCTGGCCGTCCAGTGACAAAGACGATGGGTGTGCGATGGGAAAAATGTCTTTGCTTCAGTTCGCGGCAAATCTCGAATCCTTTGATGTCGGGCAAATCCACGTCCAGCGTGATGACATCAAACTTGTGGCTGGTCGCCAGCCTTATTCCTTCTCGGCCATTGCGAGCCGTGGTCACGTCGTAGCCGATGCGAGACAACAGAAATACCATCATCAACGCCACCGGCATTTCGTCTTCGACTACCAGAATTCTTTTTCTCTCGCTCATAATTTCCCAAATCACTGATTCGCTCGCCAAGTCTCGATGCGGTTTTATTCGTTTTTCGGAAATCGCGCAAGGAAAAAATAAAGGGCTATGCACTGTATTTATTTCGTCCGCTTCCTGCTTTCTTGAGCAACTGTGGCAAAACCAGTGCGACATCAAAAAATCATCGGCGAAGCCATTCGCCGTTTCCGCAAGCAAGCTGGATTGAGTCAGGAAAAACTGGCGGAAAAAGCCGACTTGCATCCCGTCTATATCGGCGAAGTGGAACGGGGCGAGGAAGCGGCCAGCGTTTCCGCCTTGGTTCGGATCGCCAAGGCTCTCAAGGTGAAGGTGCGGGAGTTCGTGGACGAAGTTTGACTGGCATCCTGTCGGCGGCTGCAATCCGACACGATGCGGCTTTTCGCGCCAGAATTTTCCAAATCCTCGCGTGGTCATCGTCACCGCCCGATTCATGCGGCACATTTCTAAAGCCTTCACAATGGAACGCAAGCACAAAATGATTTTTGACGAACCATTGTCAAAAACGGATTTGCGGCGCGGTTGCGATTTAACATTCTGGCATGGGTCGCAAGCCAAAGACGCGCCGCCATCCCTACGGAGCTTGGTTGCTCTTGCTCCGCAAGGAAAAAAGGCTGGCGCAGGAAGATGTTTCCAAGCGGAGCGGGATACCCCGAACAACGCTCATGTATTGGGAACGGACCGGCAATCTGGTCGGGCGGAAACAAATCATCAAGCTGGCAAAACTTTACGGCGTTTCCGTGGAAAAACTTCTGCGCTTGGAAAAATCTGGTCAAGATTAAGTTTCAATGGAGCAGGAAGTATTCGAGCAGCATCCCGCCCGCGATTGCGCCGAGGAAAATGACTCCGGCAAAAATCGAATCCCGCAACTGTGAACGCGCCGCCAGTTCCTTGCGCTCCTTCTCCAATTTCTGCCGTTCGGCCATGAAGTCATCCTTCGCCTTTTTCCATTCCCCAAAGCCGCTGTTCAACTGTCCGGCGATTCGCTTGGCGGCTTCTTCCGTCTCCCACAATCGGTTGCGAGCCGAAACGGAAGCCTCATTCATCGCTTCCGCATGGATTTTGACGATGCTTTTCAACTCGGTGGCGTTGCCATCGGCCACGTTGGAAAGATTTTTCACGATGGCGGCGGTTTGCTGGCGGCATTCCGCCAAATGTTTTTCAATCAACTTGCCGGATTCCCTGACGGCACGCGGCACTTGCGCCGCCGCGTGCCATTGCGCCTTTGTCAGCAACGCCAGATGCACCGGAAATGAATTGGGATCGCCCCTGCACCATTCATTGAGCCTCCGGTTCAACTGCTTCAATTCATCGGCTGAAAGGCCATTGCACAAGAAATCAAAATCAGTTTCGTCCATAAAGTTATTCTCCAAAGTTAAGTTGCGGTTGCGGCTCGGCTTTTGACTTTTCATTTTTCGTGGCCGGTTTTTCCTTTGGCACGAACTCGGTCGGCAAAAGCAAATCGGCAATCGAATCGTATTGCCGGAACATTTTTTGCATCGCCCACTGGATTTCTCCAGCGAGCAACCGTTCCAAGTGTCCGGCCTCGACGTGCGACAGTTCGGCGAAACTCAAACCGCGTTTGGCGGTTGCCTCGGCTTTTTCAATCGCCAGTAATGTCGTCGGCGTAATGGCCGGCAGCGCGATTGATTTCGCGCCGAACTCCATCAACTGCTTTTCCAATTGCGAACCTTTGAACAAATCGCCGCGCGCTTTGGCCGGATTGTGGACGATGCAATAATCCACGCGGTCGCCCGCGTAGAGAAATAATCTGCCCACGTTGGTCATGCTCTCCGTGTCGTCGGTCGGAAATAAAAAGAATGTCAGCCGGACATTTTGTTCGGCGCACACGTCCAGCACTTGCAATTCCTCCAATGCACCCAAGATCAATGCGTCGGCTTGGGCGCGGGTGTCAATGATGTGGACGGGGGCGGAGTCTTTCAACACGCGCCGGAATAAACTTAACAGAGCCGTTTTGCTCTCGTGTTCGTTGCCAAGCTGATACGAACGCACAGCTTGCGGGTGACGATTGGCGAATGTGTGATGGCGGTCGTCCAAGTCAGAGCCGTTCCAAGCAACGCCTAGCTGGTCAAGCCAGGCGGTGCGGAACTCGGCTTCAAAACTTTTGCCAAGATTGCCTTTGGACTGCGGGTTCAAGTGGATGTGTCTGGTGGTATTCATATTTTTGTTGGGTCATTTAGGTTTATATTTTCGGGACTCGGTTGCCGGAATGGACGGCCTGACGGCGTTGCGGCCAGCGTCATTTTTCGCGCCGGTGCATCCGCGCTGGTGGCTGGTGGCGTCACCGCCGCTTCATCTTCCCAATGAGCGCGAGCCTGATGTTTCACGAAGCGCCGGTAGAACTGGTGCAATCCCTGAAACGTGATGCTGCAATTTTTCTCATTGCAAAGTTGCGCGGCGATTTCCTGCCATGTCTTGCGCTGCTGGCGTCGCTGACGGATGAAGTCAGCGAACGGCTCAAGGCGACTGTGATAGGCACGTCCGCCGCCGCGTCCATATTTGGTTTCCGTTTCCACGCTCAAACTTTAATTCAGCGGAAGGCACTTCCGTTAATGAGCAGTT
>CAXUBD010000277.1:0-942 GCA_964249225.1 uncultured Verrucomicrobiota bacterium
TGCAATTCCAGATGCGCCGCCGCGTAACCCATCACCACCAGCGCGAACACGGCGTTGACGAACGCGCCCAAATCCACCTGCCGCAGCGAGACGATGAAGCGCGTGTTGATGGGCAGCAGCAGCAGGAAATCCATCTTGCCCGTGCGGACGAGTTCGGACAGGTTCGTGCAGTTCACGAGAAAAAACGCCTGATACACCTGCTGGATGAAATTGCTCGCGCCGACCAGCAGCACCATCTGCCATTTTGTCCACGAGCCGATGGTGTTGGTCTGCAAAAAAACGACGCTGACGAAAGTTAATTGCAATCCAAACCACAGCAGCTCGACGATGATCCACAAAATGAAATTGCCCTTGAACGACAATTCGCGCGCCACGGAATTTTTCCACAGCGCGGCGTAGATGGTGAGGTAGCGTTTAAAGTTCATAGATTTATTTATCCGCCAAATGCCGAATATTTCTTTATCCCGCGCCGCCACAGGAATCGCGCCAGTGCATACATCAGCACCACCCAGAGAAATTGCACGGCCAGTCCCTGCCACAATTCCGCGCCCGCGACCTTGCCCATATATACGCTCACCGGAAAATACATCTGATATGGAAACGGCGTGAGAAACAAAATCCGCTCGACGGCGGACGGCAAAACGCCCAGCGGAAACATGTGGCCGCTGGCGATGTATTCAAACGCGAACAAAATGAAAATGAACGTGGAGATTTCCAGCAGCCAGAACGCCAGCATGGCGATGGTGTAATCGCCGGAAGTCGCTTCCGACGCGCCGTGCCCGCGCACGTCATATCGAAGAACGCGGAAATACGGAAGCAGGTCCGTCGCCTGCCGGTCCCACAGACTGTGATCGCAGGCCAGCGAGTGAATCATCATCGCGACTGGCGTCTCTTCATTGCCGTCGAAACGGTAGAAATGCCGGATTCCACCGGCAACAATAG
>CAXUBD010000277.1:952-2189 GCA_964249225.1 uncultured Verrucomicrobiota bacterium
GCCTTCAGCACCAACGAAATGGGAAACACCAGCATCGCCACGCCACTCGCCGGCAGAATCAGATAACTGCGATAACAAAAAATAAATATCGCCAGCGGCACGCACGCCATCGCGATGAACGCGATGCGCCCGGCGAAAAACAGGCATAGCCGATACCACAGATAATCCACCGGCTTGAGCAGAAACTGGCTGATGTTGCCCTCGCGGATGTCGGCGGCGATCTGCCAGTCGTCTTCGTTGACCGCCGTCAACACGTCCACAACGGCGACGAGCAGATAATAAAAAATCATCTGCGCCTGCGTGTAACCGGAATGTTCGCCGGCACTGCCGTTGCCGGCGTAAATCATGCGCCAGAGCGACAGCATGGCGAAGAGCGGGATGAAACTGAAGAGCGTCCGCGTCAGATAATTGAAGCGATACGCCAGGTTGTTCTGAATCCCGATGTTGATGACGTGCCAGTATTTTTTCATCGCCGATGGACAAAATTTAGCGGCGGAAAAAATAATAGCGAATTGAAAACCGCCGTCGCCGTCCGTTGAAAATGCATCTGGTCCGTGTCACCAGTAATAGGGACAGACAAGGTTTTAGATTTGCGATAGCTTGTTCACAGTTGTTGTAGCGCAGTTCTCATGTTCTCAAAAGTGTGTAAGAAAAGGCCGGACCCGTTGACCGGCCTTTTTCTTTTTACGTGCTGGTTTTCAATCTTAAAGATGAGTCACTGTCTTTAATCAAGGCACAAGCAGAAAGGCGCAGGCAGTCTTCCGGCCAATCAATCCGGTAAGAAAGCCGGTTTTTGCTGGAATATTGGAATCCGCGGGCTTTCGTCGCGCATGGCATTAAGAGTGCTTAAAATTGGCGGCGGCCTTTCAAAGTCGCTGCAAAAAATATGGCCGACAAGCCCAAGACAATTTGTTTCGTCGAAGACGACATGGTCGTGATGGTGGCCTATGGAAACTGCCTTCGTCGCGCGGGCTATCATGTGGCGACGGCGCGTGACGGCCTGGAGGCGCTGAAAATTCTTCACGGCACGGTGCCCGATTTGATCGTGCTTGACCTGATGATGCCCCGGATCAACGGCGTGGAGGTGTTCAAATTCATCCGCGCGCATCCGCAGCTCAAAAAATTGCCCGTCATCATCTTCTCTACCAACTCGATCATCGAGGCGGAACATGAATTGATTTTGGAAAGTGCCAGCAAACGGCTCATCAAGGGTGTTTGCACGGCTTCAATGCTCCTG
>CAXUBD010000277.1:2199-3516 GCA_964249225.1 uncultured Verrucomicrobiota bacterium
TTGCTGCCCTGCGTGATCAGCACCTCGTGCGACTGCACGCGACGCACCTCGAGCCGGACGCGCCGGCGGAAATCGCCACCCGGCCCTCCGCTGAACTGCTCCGCTCGCTTTCGCCGATTTTGGAAGCGGCGGCAGCCTGAAATTCATTTGACCGCCCGGGTGCGTGAATTAAATTTTAGCATGGATCACTCACCCGGTTTTCTTAAATTGACGGCGGACGCCAAATCCCGCGTCCACGAAATCACCATCATCGAGGCGCAAACCCGGCTGGCGCACAATCCCAAGGCCGTGCTGCTGGATGTGCGTGAAGATTCCGAATGGCTCGCCGGCCACGCCGTCGAGGCGAAGCACCTGGGCAGGGGAATTTTGGAACGCGACCTGGAAAAAAGTTTTCCTGATACGAAGCTGGAACTCATCATGTATTGCGGCGGCGGTTTCCGTTCGGCGCTTGCCTGCGATGTGGCGCAACGAATGGGTTATCGCAACGTCCATTCCCTCGTCGGCGGCTACAAGGCCATGATTGACGCCGGCTGGCCGGTGAAATCGGGCGCGTAATTTATTTTTGAAGCACCGGCGAATTGCGGATGACAGCGCCGGAAACATTTTCAAATTTTGACGCGGCCACACCTTCGGCCAGTTGCGCCTTGAAGCTGTCAATCTCCAGCCCGCTCACGTCCACGCATTCGATGGCGGGACGGAAATCATCCTTCGCAAAACTGAAATTGATGTTCGCCAGTTCCAAATCGTTGACGTGGCGCGCGAACAATCCGTAAGCGGGCATTCCGCCGTGCGGTTCGGGATAACCGGCGGCCAATTCCGACGGCAACCGTGCCGCGTCGTTGGTCCCGCCGCCGTTGTAAATGATCCGGATATTTTCCAGGCGGACGCCTTCAATCGGCTGTTCGGGCAAGCCCGCGATCTGGATGCCGCTCTGGCTGGAAACGCCGCTGGCGACGACATTAGAAATTAAAATATTTTTCATGCGGCTGACGCGATTTTTTTCGCCGGTGCGATTGCGTTTGCCGGTCGTGACATAAATCGGACAGTTTCCCACGTCCATCATCGAAATATTGTTGATGGTGATATTTTCCATAATGCCGCCGTCCACTTCTTCGAGCGCGAGACCTTTGCAGGCGCGGAAAGTGCAGTTAGCGATGGTGCAATTGCGAAAACCACCGCTGGATTCCGTGCCAAATTTGATGCGACCTTGTCCGCCGCCCTTAGGTTTCATCGTGCCGTCGAGCAACGTGCCTTCGACAAAACCGGAGACCTGACAGTTGACGATGGTGAGATTTTCCGTGAGGCGCGCCTCGCCCA
>CAXUBD010000278.1:0-3501 GCA_964249225.1 uncultured Verrucomicrobiota bacterium
ACCTGTGAAACAATGTCGAATGAAGGCATAGGGATTTATGATTTTGGATTTACGATTTACGATTTTGCGCGCAGGCGCAAACCTTAAATGGGCAAATCAATTTGATTTGCTTTCAAAACCGTCAGCGCATACAAAATTTTGACGCAAAGCACGCGCGAGACGCACGTCCGTAAAATTATGCACGAATCATCGCCAAAAAATTTGACCATCGCCGTGCTCATCCCCTGTTATCAGGAGCAATTGACCATTGGAAAAGTGGTTCAAGATTTCCAGCGCGCATTGCCCGAAGCGCAAATTTTTGTCTATGACAATAATTGCACCGATGCCACGGTGGCCATCGCGGAAAAAGCCGGTGCCATTGTGCGTCGCGAAAAAAGACAGGGCAAAGGTTTCGTTGTCGCGGGAATGTTCGAACAGGTGCAGACGGACATCGTGGTCATGGTGGACGGCGATGACACTTACGACGCGGGCATCGTCCGCTCGTTGCTGGAACCCATTTTGAAAGGAGACGCCGACATGACCGTGGCGACGCGGCTGCATGACTACGGCGACAATTCGTTCCGCAATTTTCATCTGCTCGGCAACAAACTTGTTTGCGTCATAATCAATTGGATGTTCAAGTCGCAGATCACCGATATTTTTTCCGGTTATCGCGCCTTCACGCGCGACGCGGTGGCGCAAATTCCGATCACTGCGCGCGGCTTTGACGTGGAAACCGAACTGACGTTGCAAGCGCTTTATCGCGGCCTCGTCATCAAGGAATTGCCGGGACTTTACCGCGCGCGGCCCGAAGGAAGTTTTTCCAAGTTGAACACCATCTCCGACGGCTTTCGCGTCATCCTGAAACTTTTTCTCATCCTGAAATCTTACAAGCCGCTCACGTTCTTCGGCATTTGCAGCCTGGTTCTTTTTTTTCTCGGTCTCGCCGCCGGCGCGCGCCCGGTTTATGAATATTTTACAAAAAATTACGTCTACGCCGTGCCGAGCGCGATCCTCGCGGCGGCTTTGATTTTACTGGCGTTTTTCACATTGGGTTTGGGATTGATTCTCAACAGCACGAATTTGCGGCTGCTGGAATTGGAGAAACTCATTTGCAAACGTCTGCCGGCGCAAAATAATTCCAATTCAGATCCGTCGCGGTAATTTCAAAAAAATCCAAAAATGCTGGCGTGGCTCAAAGAACCTTCCTTGGCCGGACTGCAACCGGGCGCATCGGAATTTTTTGCCGCGCAAAAAAAAATCATCCTCGACCGTCCGCTGCTCAAGCGCTGCTACGACGACTGGTATGCGCGGCTGTTGCGGGATGTAAAATCTGCTCCCCAACCCGGCGTCATTTTGGAACTCGGCAGCGGCGGCAGTTATCTGAAAGATTTGGAACCGTCCATCATCACTTCCGATGTCGTGGCGAATGTTGCCGATAAAATTATTGACGCGCGACATTTGCCGTTCGCCGATAATTCCGCGCGGGCTTTGGTTTTGACCCACGTCTTTCATCACGTTCCCGACGTGGATGCTTTTTTAAAAGAGGCGGAACGTGTTTTGGTTCCGGGCGGCGTCATTTCGATGATTGAGGTGGCGCACACGCCGTTCGCTCGTTTCTTCTTTAAAAATTTTCATCACGAACCTTATCGCGACGATTGCCGCGACTGGGCCTTCGCGCAAAACGATTCCATGATGGATTCAAACCAAGCACTTTCATGGATGGTCTTCGTGCGCGACCGTTCTGAATTTGAAAAGCGCCATCCCGGTTTGAAAATCGAAACACTCGCGCTGCTGCCGTGGTTCACTTATTTCGTTTCCGGCGGCGTCACCATCCGCGACGTGGTTCCGAATTTTCTGAATGGATTGCTCGTGGCCGTGGAATATTTGCTGAAACCATTTGCACCGGTTTTTTCCCTGCATTGGCATATACGCATAAGGAAAACCGATTCCGCCGCGCGCGAAAAAATGGCTTGATTGTTAAATCTTCGGTTGAAATCCTTTCTGCCATGCCAGACAATTTCACTCCGCAAGAACATCGTTACCGGATCTGGCTGAAATGGGCTGTCGTTGGATGGGTGGTCGCTATCATCGGTTTTCACCTCGGCAATGCTGTGATTGGCAAAACGTTTTACCGGGACATCCATTTGGGCACGGCGCTGGAATACGCGAAAGGTTCGATCAATTTGTTCAAGCCGATCATCGTGGGCTACAATGCGAACAATGCGCCCACGCCGCAGGAATTGCCGGTCTGGCAGGCCATCACCGCGCTGGTTTTCAAAATGTTCGGCACTTGGTTCGGCTGGGCGAGTTTGGTTTCGCTGCTGTTTCTTTTTTCCGCATTGTATCCGCTCCATCGCATCGCGGAAAAATTAGGCGGCGAGGATTACGCGCGCTGGACGCTGGTGCTTTTCTGGCCCAACCGCTGGTTTTTCTTTTTGCCGGCGAAGCCGGCACCGACGGCCTGTGCCTCGCGACGGCGATCTGGTTCATGTTTTTCGCCAGCCGGCTTTGCGAAACACAAAACGTAACTTTTTTTGTGCTGACCACGGCCACTGGCTCGCTCGCGATCGTATTGAAGCTGCCGTTTTTTCTCGCCGCCGGCCTGGGCTGCTTTTTCTTAACGGCGACAGCCTATCGCCGAAATGCGCGAACGTGGATTTGGCTTGGCGCGGCGGCGCTAGTGATCGGCGTCGTGTTTTTTGCCTGGGCCAAATATGTGAATTATTGCTATTCGCAGGCTGAATTTACTTTCATAGATCTGCGCAGCAATGGTCCCGGAATGCGGCACTGGTATTTTGGCGATTGGCACTACCGGCTTTCACCCGCCGTCTGGATCAAAGGCATCTGGCGGATTCTGGGCGGATGCTTTGGGAGTTTTGCCATCGCGATAATTTTTTTATTCGGATTGTTTTCGAAAAATTCCGGCCGGCTTCCGCGCTGCTGGCCGGCCGGCGGCATTGTTTCCACTCTGATTTTTTTCCATCTGGTTCTTTTTCATTGGCACTAGTATCTCATGTTCACACCCGTCATCGCGCTTTTGTCCGCGCAGGTCGCCGTTCAATTCAAACTGTTGCTTCAACCCGCGAACCGCCGCCGCG
The DNA here is from genome assembly GCA_964249225.1 of uncultured Verrucomicrobiota bacterium. GTDB lineage: Bacteria > Verrucomicrobiota > Verrucomicrobiia > Limisphaerales > UBA11358 > UBA11358. The sequence continues at coordinate 3,081 of CAXUBD010000278.1, forward strand.
CTTTTTTCTGGTTCACGGCGATCATGACGGGACTTTTTTTGAGCACGATCCAGGGTTTGGCGGAAATGCATCTGATCACGGAATACGACAGCTATCCACAGCAAATGGTGAAATGGATCCAGCAATACACAAAAAGCTCCGACAAATTGGTGATCGAAGGCGGCGTCAGGGGCGGACAAATCCTTTTTCTTTCAGACCGGCGGGGACTTTCGATCGTGAACACGCATTTCCTCGAAGACAAAAAAAATGTCCAGCGCCTCAGGGCGCTCGGTTTCAACAAGCTCGTCATGGTCAGCGAATCCCCCATCCACACGGCGATGATGCAGGACAGTTCCCCGACCTTATTGCCGCGCCAAACTTACGAGCATTTCAAAACGCCGGTCGTGAACGGCTGGCCGACGATTTTTCAAAACGAAGACAT
>CAXUBD010000279.1:0-1803 GCA_964249225.1 uncultured Verrucomicrobiota bacterium
AACCAAAACATCCCATGAAAACTCTTGAAGATCTGTTTTTAGATTCGTTGGCGGACATGTATTACGCCGAGAACCAGCTGACCAAGGCGCTCCCTAAAATGGCCAAGGCGGCGACGCACGAACATCTACGCGCAGCGTTTGAAGCGCATCTCACGGAAACCGAGGGCCACGTGCAGAAATTGGAACAAGTTTTTGCCGCGTTCGACAAAACGCCCAAAAGCAAGAAATGTCACGCCATCCTCGGCATCATCAGTGAGGCGGACGAGATCGCGTCGGAAAATAAAAAATCGCCGACGATCAATGCCGCGCTCATTTTTGCCGGGCAAAAGGCGGAGCATTATGAGATCGCCTCCTACGGCGGTTTGCGCGATTGGGCAAAGCTGCTTGGAAATGAAGATGCTGCCGATATCCTGGATGAAATTCTGGACGAGGAAAAAGCGGCGGATGCCAAGTTGAGCGAATTGGCCGAAGAAGACTGCAACGAATCGGCGAACAGCGGTGAAGAATCAGAAAAGGCCGCAAACCTTTCTTGACATCGCATATCAAATCTCACCGGCGCTTTTTACAGCGCCACTTTCCCCAAGCCGGATCCGCCTGTGATCCGGTTTTTTTATTTTTAGAGTCTTGTCATCATGAAGCAATAAGTAATGCCATATAATTTGGTGCATGTTATTGGCGACAAATTGCACGATTGAGCCGGCCAAATTGCAATTTGCACAAGACAATGCAAGCAAAATTTAAAAAACCTTCAGAAATTCAAGAAAAGCAGCGTGGCATTTAAAAAGCTAAATTAATATGAAGGCAAGCGACCTGAAATGCTAAATAAAATTCAAATAAGCCAAAGCATAAGCAGTCCACTCGCCTTCTTAAAAATTAAAACTTAACCCAAACCATTATGATTATCGCCTTGATGACACCAATGTTCGCCGCCGCCGGTTATTCGCTGATTTACTTGCTGCTGGGCGGAGGCTTTGGCGGCGCAATTTTAATTTTTATTGTCGCTAAAATGTTTGGCAAATGAGCGGCGATTTTAGTGACAGTCAAAACCAACCACCACCAACCAAAAAATAACATCATGAAAAATACATCACAAAAAACAAAAGTTCTCGGATTGATCCTTTGCCTGGGCGCGTTGCCAATCATTTCCATGGTCACCGGCTGCGCTGGCGACCGTTATCACCAGAGCACGGGTGAGGCAATTGACGATCACGGTACCTCCATGCGTGTCAAGAGCGCGTTATCAAATAATGCCGAATACAAATTTGACGACGTCTCGGTTAAAACCTTCAAAGGCACGGTTCAATTGAGCGGATTTGTTGATACCCACGCCCAAAAAAGCAGTGCCGGCACAATCGCCAAAAGTGTCGAGGGCGTGAACGACGTCGAAAACAACATTACCGTCAAAGAATAATCGGCATGAGCGAAGCAGGCGGAGTCATCCGCCTGCTTCGCAAGCCATTTATTTATATATGCCGCTCATTTCTGTTGTCATCACGTTAATTGTCATCGGGGTTTTACTCTGGCTGGTGAACACTTACATTCCCATGGATGGCAAGATTAAGAAAATTCTTAATATCGTCGTCGTCATCTGCGTCGTGGTCTGGCTGTTATATGCTTTTGGTGTCATCAACCGTGCCGATGAAATCAAAGTTCCGCAGATTCGTTAAGGCGCGCGACTTGCGGGCGTGCTAGGTTCAATCCCGATGAAATTATCTCTCAAACCGCATCACCTAAAACGTTACAAAGACATTGCGCTGCTTTTATGGAAGTATGGCACGAGCGATCTGGCCAAGGAATTTGCGC